>JABLXW010000007.1 GCA_013177945.1 Bacillota bacterium | reverse complement strand
CCGTTCAAGTGCATGATCTGTAAGGTGTACAAGGCGGAGTAAGGCGGTAAAGTGGAGACGGGTCTCCCCCTCCTCAATGAGAACAATCTCCCCCCTAAAGGTCCCGAGGGAGGGGGTGGCCCTGCTCTATAGAGGCCACCAACAGATTCTTTTGTCGCAGGGAGTAAAAAACAAAAAAGTCTGTTTGCAGGAGGGTTGGCTAAAAAGTATTAAAGAGTCTCTTCTAGTCTTTCTTTTGTATTAATTTAACAAAATTAGCAGAAATTGTATTTCAAGGAGGTTGTGGTGAAGTGTGTTTTAGGCCCCCTGAGGTAAAGCAAAAAGCAGTTTGCCCACAGTGCAAAAAAGAAATCACTATCATAGCAGGGACTGTCCAAAAGAAGTGTCCCTATTGTGGAGCTGATTTAGCTTCCGCCACTCAGAAGGAAGATAAATCAAAGAATTGAGTTGATCTCAACGGAATTGTGCTGGGATTGTATTTTGCGGGCGGCAGGGCTCGGTTTGTTCTGCCGGCTGCTTGCTGGCGGATTTTTTGCCCGCGGGGTTGGAAACCGGGTTCCAGGATGGTTGCTGTAGGGAAGGAGATGGTATTTTTCGCCCCGTGAGAAGTGCTAAAACCCCTCGGCTCTGAGTCGGGGGGTTTTTTAGGGAAACGAGAAAAATGAAGTTCCACTTTGGCAAGTTTTTTCAAAATGAGAAAAATGCTCGATTCTTTTTGAGACAATCAAAGTTCTTATTCGAGGAGAGTAGAAACCAGAGTTTCTACTTTTAGGCTTCTTGGGATGCACCAAGAGTGTGGCACGGTTGTTGCTGTAAGAATAGCGATGCCGGAGCAAGAAACCTTGATGGTGAAAAAAGGAACGAAATATGAGAAATAGGAGGTGGGGAAGTTCGGGATTTTTTGGGGAGTTTTTCGGGTGGCAAGAATCATCCGGTGTCAGGATGTTGGGTGAAAAACTGAAGGGGTGACCTGCAATGAGAAGGGTTTATGTTTCTGAAGTAATCGACGAGTTGGGATTGTCTAAATTTACTTGGATGGTTTTCCTGGTGTTGCTTGGCGCTATGATTTTCGATGGCCTTGACTACATGATTGTTTCCTTTACAATGCCGCAGATTTCCAAGGAATGGGCGCTAACAAAGGTTCAGACAGGAAGCCTTGCATCGTGGGGCCTCTTGGGGTTAGTAATTGGAGGAGCTATTTCAGGGCTTATTTCGGACCGCATCGGAAGGAAGAAGACGCTCATATGGGCTTGCGTTTTCTATTCTCTTCTAACCTTTTTGATTTACTTTGCACCGAATTTTGAGACATTTGCTATTTTGAGAGTGCTTGCTGGAGTAGGATTAGGTGCTTTTATTCCTGTTTGCGTGACGCTAATTTCCGAATTCGCGCCAACAAAGGTTCGAGGGGTTTTTGTATCATCCTCGCTCGCAGCTATAGTTTTCGGCTGGGTTATTGCTGGTTTAGTCGCGATTCCCATCGTGCCTCGCTTGGGATGGAGACCTTGCTACGTGATTGGGTGCGTTTCGCTCCTTTACGCCCTGGTCATAGCAATGTTACCTGAATCGATACACTGGTTGCTCAGCAAGGGTCGAGGAGAAAAGGCAGTTGATATCATTAGAAGAATGGAAGAGTCTGCAAGAGGAGTGGCGAGAGAATGGTCTCCTGAGAACCTGCTTGTGCCACCTCCTCCGAGGTCGGTTGGCGTAGGAGCGTTGTTTTCTCGTGAATATTGTCTATCAACTATAGGCCTCATGCTTATGTTCTTCCTGGGTTACACGTCAGTTTATGGTGTGACATCATGGATGCCTACTCTCTTACTTGAGAAAGGGTTACCGATTGCAAAAAGCTACGGATATTCTGTTGGCTTGAACGTAGGAGCGGCGATTGGCAATGTGTTTACTGGCTGGGTCGGGGATAAGATCGGGAGAAAGAGAAACATTGTGTTTGGTTTTCTTGTGGCTGCCTTAGCGATTATTTTGCTGGCTTATGCATCAGGGGAAATGCAGACTCTGGCTGCATGCGTCTTTGTGGGCCTTACCATTAATTACGCTCTTACCGGAATCCAGCCGCTTTCTGCAGAAGTGTACAGGACCGAATTCAGAAACACCGGGGTTGCGTGGACTCAGGCGTTTGGCCGCCTTGGCGGTTTTTTGGCTCCTATCTTTGCCGGTTATGTGCAGCAGAGGGGTGCCGGTTTCTCGGGTACACTGCTCTGGTTTGTCATACCTGCAGTGGTAGGGGCTATTGTAACAGCATTTTTCGTGAGATATGAGACTAAAGGAAAAAGGCTTGAGGATATAGCCAGTGAAGTTTTGGGTGGAGACCGGTAATAACGAAAGACTTTTCCAGTCCTGGGTTTTGGGACTTAACTCTTTACGAACTCTGAGGGGGTGATTTGGTTTTGCAAGGTTGAACAGGTGACAACGGTCTCAGAAATAAGTATTACTTTTAAAAGCCGAGGAGGGAAAAGATGATCAACAAAGTGGAGATGCTCAACAAGCTAAAGAAGTATCGCTGGATAATGTATGTACTCGTTGTTCTAGCGTACATGATGACGATATTTCACCGGATGACCCCGGCAATCATGGGTCCCGAGTTGATGAAGGATCTACAGATTGGCGCCGTTGCCTTTGGATTTTTAGGATTGGCTTATACGTGGACTTACGCGATAGGGCAAGCACCTATAGGTACGCTATTGGATCAGATTGGAGCCCGTCGGGGTGAAATTCTTCTATTAGTAATAGGTGCTGTAGGGTGTCTTGTCTTCAGTATGGCGCACAGCTTTGCAGTTCTTGTCATTGGCCGTGTCTTGATTGGTGTTTCAGTTACCGGGTTTCTTATTGGAGGAGCAAAAATAATTTCTGCATGGTTTACCTCAAAGGAGTACCCTTACTTCTGGGGCTTGTTCATGGGACTGGGGGCACTTGGTGGCATCTTTGCTGCTACACCTCTTCAGGCGCTGATGACGGAGTTCGGCTGGCGGGGCGCTGTCCTGGTTATCTGTGGAATAAGTATAATTTTAGCTATTCTCATCGCCTGTCTGCTTAAAGATCATCCATCTGAGAAAGGGTTGGCTTCACCTGACGAACTGGTGGGAGAAGCAGTTTCGGGACCGAAGACGGTTCAGGTTGAGCGGGAGGATTGGAAGGTCTCGTTGAAAGCGGTTCTTTCTATGGCTGTGGTGTGGCTGATCGGGCTGCTCTCGCTCGGCGTGAATTCAAGTGCCCAGACCCTCCAGTCGCTGTGGAACGGCATTTACTTAACTGATGTGTACAACTTCAGCAAACCACTTATTAGCAATATCCAGTTGTGGGCTTCGATAGGTTTAGTAGTTGGCTGTTTTTTGAGCGGGTGGGTTGCGAGGGCCATCAACATGGCTCGGACAATGGTGCTGGGTATCGTGTGTTTCCTTGTCTTTTGGCTCTACATGACGTTTAAGGTGAGCAGTCTAAGCGTACCTGAATTGATGATGGTGAATTTTGTCTTCGGATTTGCCCAAATGTTGACAATAGCCACTACATTTTCCTTTATCAAGGAAAATGTACCCAACATGCGGCTAGGGACCGCAATGGGGGTAATTAACAGTTTTGCCTGGATTTTTGGAGCCGGGCTCTTCCAGCAGCTTTGGGGGTTCATCATTAAAGGCATCTCTGGAGGTGTGAGGCCATACCCGGCAAATGCTTTCCAGGCCGCCTTTTGGGTCCAGGTAGTTGTTTTGGTAATAGGCCTCATCTGTGCTCTCTATCTCTGGAGGGCATACAGCAGTCCTCGTCAAGAATAGTAGATAATAAGACATCTGGAACTTTAAGTCTGGGTCAGCAAGGCCGAGAGGCCTTATGTTGGCAGATGCTGTTTCATAGGTACCCCGGCGGGAACGATTTTGTGGATAGGGGGTGGGAATCAAATCCTGTAACCCAAAGCAGCAACTCTGTGACTCAGGGAGGCTCACCTGGGTCGGGAAATTCACACATGTGGTGTGTTATGGTAAGAGCTGGTAAGACGTTGAGGCAACCCAAAATTGACTCATTCACTAGGAGGTGGCATTTGTGGCCGATATAAAAAGGTTTGAAGTCGAAACTGACCGCGGACGGCGTGTATACAACTGGAGGGAGAGTACAGGTTCCGTATCCCGCTGGGAACCTCCAATTGACTTTCTCCAGGTTCTTCAGGGTGGAAGGGAAAAAGAGATTGGGAGCGCCAAGAGCGAGGATGAGGCTCTTGCTGTGATTAGGTCAGATGTGACATCTTCAGGGGAGACAATAAAGCATATAAAGACTGAATAGCAAGAGCATATGGCGTCTCCTGCTCACACAAAAGGCATCGAAAAGAGCGGTTTTTGCTTGCTTACATGAATCAAGGGATTCCTGCTCCTGGCAAATTGTTTAAGGTGGCAAACCAGACAAATGCCAGGGGGGAATCCCTGTGATGATTATAGAAGGGGGCATAGATTGCGCCGGAGGATCTGGACCAATAATTAGCTCCAGTGCAAGATGAGAGTGCCAATTATCTCGGAGGTGGGAGGGGTGTCCTGCGTGGATGAGCTTTGGGAGAAAATGTCTGAGCCTGGAGGCCGGGTTATCAATATCCTGAACCAAATCCAAAAGGATGTTGGCTTTATTCCCCGGGCCCTTCTTGCAGAAGTTGCATCGCGTGCTGGATTAGCAGAATCGCAACTCCACGGGCTAGTAAGTTTTTTTAGCTCTTACCGCACCAGACCAACCGGAAAGCACCTGATATCCGTCTGTTACGGGACCGCTTGCTATGCCCGCGGGGCTCCTCTCATCTACGAGCGCCTTGTTGAAGAGCTTCAACTAGATGCTGACGGCACGTCTCCGGATGGTCTTTTTACCGTGGAGCAGGTCTACTGTGTCGGTGCCTGCAGCCGCGCCCCGGTCATCGTGGTAGACAACCAGGTGATGGGAAGGGTCAAGGCCAGCGAGGTACCTTTTCTAGTCCGAAAACTCAGAAATACCAGGGACTGATAGTTTATGATTTTTCCCTGTCACTTGCAGGAGCTTGCAGAAAAAGGGAAGAAATCTCTTTGCCCCTCTAATCCCAAAATCAGCATTGGATTGGCCACCTGCGGCCGGTCCTCGGGGGCACTGGACCTCGAAAAGAAATTGACAGCGCGGCAGAGCTGGAAAAGCGAGGTTCTTGTAGGCGGAGTAGGGTGTCTTGGAGCTTGCTATGCCGAGCCACTTGTCAGCTTACGCACCCCGGATGGAAGGTATTACTTCTACGGTTTCCATGGACAAGCAGACAGCAATTCTCTCTGGCAGATTATCAGAGCTGCCGAGGGAGTGCCGTCCACGAGGTATTTGCTGGCCAGGGCCAGGGAGCGCCAGCCGGGAACCTTGCAGGGTATCCAGGATCTCGAGCTGGAAAAAGTTGGAGATCCCGGGTTTGCGCTCTTCTTCAAGGCCCAGGCAAGGCGTATCACCGGCCGCTGCGGACTGATAAACCCGGAGAGCCTTCCAGAGTATGTGGCAACAGGGGGTTACTCCGCTTTGGCGCGAGCTCTTTTCCAGCTCCAACCCGAAGACGTTATTGCTATGGTAGCTGCTTCAGGTCTGCGTGGCCGGGGTGGGGCGGGCTTTCTTACAGGAAAGAAGTGGGAACTGGCATCCCTCAGCCCTGACCCAGAACGAATAGTGATCGCCAATGCCGACGAAGGTGACCCGGGTGCCTATATGGATCGTGCACTCCTTGAAAGCGATCCCCATAGCGTTTTGGAGGGCCTGATTTTAGCGAGCTACGCGGTTAGGGCCTCACGCGCCTATGTCTTCGTGCGCCATGAATATCCCCTGGCGGTCCAAAACCTGCGCCGGGCAATTTCTGCAGCGCGTGCAGTCGGGATACTCGGCAAGCAGATCCTGGGTTCAGGCTTTAGCCTTGAGGTTCATCTTGTCGAAAGCCCCGGGGCTTTCGTCTGTGGAGAGGAAACTTCAATGCTCCGGGTGATGACAGGGAAACGCGGGGAACCTTATCTTCGACCTCCTTACCCCTCCAGTGCGGGACTGTGGGGCCATCCGACAGTAGTCAATAATGTGGAGACCCTGGCTAATATTCCCTGGATCATACTGCATGGGCCGGATGCTTTCCGGGAAGTTGGCACCGAAAAAAGCCCCGGTACGAAAATATTTTGCCTTGCCGGTGATGTTAAGCGCCCGGGTTTCATCGAGGTACCACTCGGCACAAGCACTCGAGCCGTAATAGAAGAGATTGGGGGAGCGGCCCCATCTTCCATTAAGGCGCTGCAGGTTGGGGGGCCTTCAGGAGGAATCGTCCCGTACTCAGATTTTTCCCTTGATTACGAGAGCGTTGCTTCTTTAGGAGCTATCATGGGTTCAGGGGGACTGGTAGTTCTAAACACCAACCGGTGCCTGGTGGACCTCGCGCGCCACCTTGTAGACTTCATGGCCCGCGAGTCGTGCGGCAAGTGCCTGTTCTGCCGGGACGGCCTTGCGGAACTGGAGGCTATGATGACGAGCTTAACAAATGGCGAGGCGCGCAGTGAAGTTGTCCTTGCCGAACTGGAGGAGCTGAGCAAGGCTGTCGCCGATATGGCGCTGTGCGGTTTGGGAAAGACGGCGGTCAACCCCGTCCTGACCAGCCTGAAGTTCTTCCGCGAGGAGTACGAAGCCCATGCGAGAGGGAAGTGCCCGGCCTTGACATGCAGGCCCCTGATCAACTTCGAGATCATCTCGAGCCAGTGCAGAGACTGCCGCTGTTGTTACCTCGTTTGCCCTACTGACGCTGTAAAGCGGAGGGGCGGCAGGGAGCTGTATGCGGTTGCCCAGGAGCATTGCATCAAGTGTCGAGCCTGCTACGAGACATGCCCGTTCGGCTGCATCAAAATAACCTCGGAGGGTCGTCTGTGAAAAGAGTAGAGGTCATCATCGACAACCAAGTACTCTCCGTGCGGCAAGATATCCCTTTGATTCAAGCGCTCCGGGAGCAAGGGATCTTGCTTCCCTCACTTTGCTACCACCGCCTCCTTGGGGGCTATGGTAGCTGCGGCCTCTGCGTGGTCGAAATCTACACTGAAGCCGGGTGGCGTCCCCGTCATGCCTGCCTGCTACAACCAGAGGCAGGGTTGCAAGTGAAGACAAATACCCCTACTGTACTGCGTCTGCGAGCGCGGGCGGCTCGTTTGCTACTCCGCCGCGGGCCTTTTCCTAAAAAGGAAGTAGAGGAACTTCTTGGCCATCTGGTTCAAAAAGGAGAAAAAACGTGTTTTGAGCCTGATGACAAAGAAGCTGCCGCCAGAAGCCGCGCAGGGAATCCTGCACCGGGATGCATCTTATGCGGGCTTTGTGTCAGGATCTGCGAGAAAATCCGTAAGAGTCGCCTTACTTTCCTGGGAAGAGGGAAAAACCTTCAAGTAAGCTTTGTTTCTGCCGAAGAGGAAGCAGCGGCTTGCGGCTCTTGCAAGGCATGCCAGCGCATTTGCCCTACAGGTTTTATTGAACCAAGCGCCAGGGAAGCCTTCAAGGCCAGGCTGTACAAATGAAAGAGCATTTCACCGGTGTTTCTTTGTTTTCACCTGGTGCTTCTTTGATTTTCGCACAGGATATCCCCCAGAGTGGTAGAAGGTAGTTTAAAAGGATAGCTTCCGGCATGGACCGTGTTATAAATTAAATTATCTTGTAAATTATCTTGGCCGCATACCTTGCGGTTTTCAGAGAATACTGATTACTTTCTAGCACCGGCCCAGGATATTCGCTCGGTGTCCGGGCCGGGGCAGGGCTTCTTGAACAGGTTCACTTTGCCTCAGCCATTACCCTCCACCCACCTGCTACTTTTTTAGAATAAAACTGCAGAAAAAAGCAAAAAGGGTCAAGATTGAAGACTTGCACTTAGCGTTTTGCAGAGCTTTTGTGTTCCACACGTGGAGCATGCCTCCTCCAGATTATGTAGTGCGGGAGGATCAGGATCAAAAGGAGAGAATGAAAGGCGATGATGAGGATTTATCGTGGATGGTTGGTAACAGCATCCACATTTGTAGTTCTTTTTGTTGTGTTCGGCCTTTCCAATTCGTTTGGGATATTTTTCAATTCCCTTCTGAAGGAATTCGGAGCAACGAGAGAAAGTACATCTCTGATATTTTCCATCCACGTCTTTATCCTGTTTATTTCAGGAGCCTTCTTCGGTAGACTCTCCGATATAACAGGTCCGAGAAAAGTAATTGGGCTTGGTATCGTCCTTATTTCCTCCGGCCTCCTCATATCCAGTTTCGCTAATGAAATCTGGCACCTTTATTTCTCCTATGGCATTATCTTTGCCTTGGGGGCGGGAGCAGCTTATATTCCCTCCGTAGCCACCATGCAGCAATGGTTCGTAAAGCGTGGAGGGACTGCCGCCGGTATAGCCAACGCAGGTATCGGATTTGGGAGTCTTGCCGTAGCTCCCATAGCAGCCCATATGAACATAACCATGGGATGGAGATATTCCTTCATGGTATTCGGCCTTTTGTCTCTGATTGTTCTCGTTATTGCAGTTATATTCCAAACCCAACCGGGAGATATCTCATCTAAACAAGCCCGGTTCCATCTCGTAGACCTCATACGTTCTAAGGCATTCTTATTGCTTTTTACTGCTATCCTCCTAGGGGATATGTCCATCTATATCTCCCTGGGCCACATCGTTCCATACGCAATTGATAGGGGAATAGGAGAGGTGCCGGCATCCACCATCCTTGGATCGATCGGTGGAGCGGGGATAATAGGGAGATTCGGAATGGGGTACATTTCCGATACGTTGGGCAGAGATAATGGCCTGATTAAAAGCCTGATAACGTGTTTACTGGGAATGGGCCTTTCTTTAATCTGGCTGATCTTCGCCAGGGTATACTGGATGCTCATGCTGTTTTCCCTCGTGTTCGGATTTACCTATGGCGGATTTGTGGCTTTACTCTCCCCGATTGCCATGGTCCTCTTTGGGAGAGATAACCTGAGCTCAATCATAGGCACTCTCTATGCTGCTACCGGAGTCGGAGCCCTTATTGGCCCCACTATGGCCGGAAGGTTGTACGATTCCACCGGAAGCTACCTGATCTCGTTCATCATAGGAGGATTATCAAGTCTTGCAGCTGCAGGATTGGTGATCTCTCTAAGGAAGACCAACCAAGAAATGGCTGCAGTTTAACATCGGATTTTTTTGCGGATTTGCCTGCCGGAAAGAGGGGCGTCAAGCGGCCTGAACTTTAAGATTGGGGTTTTGTCTTGAGGGCTCCCAGCCACCCGAGCCACCAGAGAGCCTGGAGCTGGCAGCTGCTGCAGATGAGATTCCCGTGTTCCCTGAGGTTCCCGCAGGCCGGGCAGACCAGCGGCACTTCCGGGACGTACATCTCTTCCCGGCCCGCTTCGTAGCAGCACGTGCAGCAGGGGTCGTTGTAGTATTCGTGGGCAGCGCACCTGATTTCGTCGTTTCCCAGCAAGAAGCGGCACTCCTTTTTTCGCACCGGCACCGGCATCCCTGCCTTGTCCTTCCATTTTTAAATATTATTGATTTATTATCAAGCTTTTCCAGATCGTTGCTTTTTTATCCCTTATCCCTTCTCAGATTTCCCGGTTTTCAGGCGGCAGGGCCGCAAAAAATTCGGAAAAAGATCTTGACACCTGCCGTATAGTGGACTATAATAGTCCACAAAGTGAGGTGTGGATCGGCATGGAAGTGATCAGGCGCGACACGGAGTACGGCATCCGTGCCCTCGTGCATCTGGCCTCCCATCCCGGGGGCCCGGTCAGTGCAGGAGAAATTGCGGCAAGCCAGGACGTTCCCATCGAGTTTCTCCAAAAGATCCTGCAGAAGTTTACCCGGTGCGGGTTTGTCAGCTCCCACCGGGGCGCCCAGGGCGGGTTTACCCTGGCAAAGGATCCACGCCAGATCAGCGTCCTGGAGATCGTGGAGGCGGTCCAGGGCAAGATCGCCGTGAACAGGTGCTTCCTGGGCCGGGACGGCTGCCCGCGCGCTCCCAAGTGCCCCCTTAAAGAGAACTGGTTCCAGGTGGAGCAGATGATTGCGGGCTTTCTGGGAGGTGTTACCCTTCAGGACCTGGTGGACCAGCTCCGGGAGGCAGGCCTCCAGGAAAGGCAAGGAGGTGGTGCAGAGCCGGGCACCGGCGCGAGCTGATTTTTTTATCCCTTAATGTGGACTGAAATAGTCCTCTATAGGAAGATCCGGAATGAGGACCCTGGGTAAAAATCTTTTTGGGAAGAACTGAATTAAAATGGGAGGGGATCAGATGTTTTGTTACCAGTGTGAACAAACTGCCGGAGGAACCGGGTGCACCAAGACAGGGGTTTGCGGGAAGGAGCCGGACATCGCCGCCCTGCAGGATACCCTGGTGATCGCCCTGAAGGGGATCGCCGCCTATGCCTACCACGCCCGGGAGCTGGGGGCGGTGGACGAGGTGGTTGACGCCTTCTTTGCCCGGGGGCTTTTCGCAACCCTCACCAACGTCAACTTCAATCTGGAAAGCCACGTTGAGCTGCTGCTCAAGGCCGGAGAGATCAACCTCAGGGTGATGGAGCTGCTTGACCGCGCCCATGTAGAGCGTTTCGGCGTCCCCGAACCTACAAAGGTGCAGGTGGGCACCAGGGCCGGCCCCGGCATCGTGGTAACGGGGCATGACCTGCTCGACCTTTACGAACTCCTGAAGCAGTCCGAGGGGAAGGGGGTCAACGTTTACACCCACGGGGAGATGCTTCCGGCTCTGGCCTACCCGGAGTTCAAGAAGTTTCCCCACCTGGTGGGGAACTACGGGACGGCCTGGCAGAACCAGCGCAGGGAGTTTGAGGAGTTTTCCGGGGCGATTCTGGCAACCACCAACTGCGTGCTGCTGCCGCGGGACTCCTACAAGGACCGCATCTTCACCTGCGGGGTGGCCGACCTCCCGGGGGTTCCGCACATCAAGAACCGCGACTTCACCCCGGTAATCGAAAAGGCGCTGGCGCTCCCGCTGCTGCCGGAAAACCCTGTGGCTGCCACCATGACCGGTTTCCACCACAAGGCGGTGCTCGCCCTGGCCGGCAAGATCGTTGCAGCCGTGAAAGCCGGCAAGATCCGCCACTTCTTCCTGGTGGGCGGCTGCGACGGCACCAGGGCCGGCCGGAGCTACTACGCCGAGTTCGTCAAGCTGGTGCCCCAGGACTGCGTCGTGCTCACGCTGGGCTGCGGCAAATACCGCTTCAACTACCTGGACCTGGGCGCGATCGAGGGAATCCCGCGCCTGATCGACATCGGGCAGTGCAACAACGCCTACTCCGCGATCCAGATCGCCCTCGCCCTGGCGGGTGCCTTCAACTGCGGAGTTAACGACCTGCCCCTGAGCCTGGTGCTCTCCTGGTTCGAGCAGAAGGCGGTGGCGATCCTCCTCACCCTGCTCCACCTGGGAGTGAAGAACATCCGGCTCGGCCCCACCCTGCCGGCATTCATCACGCCTGATGTGCTCCAGGTGCTCCAGGACAACTACAACATCCAGCCCATCACCACGCCCGCCGGAGACCTCCAGGCCCTCCTGGGATAAAAAATGGCCGGAGTGTGGTCGAAAGAGCAAAAGCCGGGACGGTAACAGGCAGAGGGGCTGCCTTAAGGGGCAGCCCCTCTTAAATTGCGCTTTGAACCTGGCGCTTGACAGCTTAAAGTCCCGCTTTGCGGACGATTGTTTCGGCGACCTGCTCCGCGCTGTGAAAGGGGAAGTCAGCGGGAGTCAGGAGCTTTCCGGCTTCGCCGGCGGTTAATTTTAAGTCGCCTGCCTGGCAAGTTGTTTCTGCACCGTTGGGGAAAGCCGCCAGCAACGCCTCCGGGGTTGCAATGGGAAAACTTGCTCCCTTCAACGCCCCAATGATTTGGTTTTTAATTGTTTCCCGAACCGACATTTCCAGAACCTCCTCTGTTCTTAAATTTATCCGGAACCTGTCCGGCATTTAAATTTTAACTTGCGGTTTTTTCTCAGGCAGTAAAATGGTTTACAAGAATAACGGGGCGGGCGCAAGAATAACCTGAATCGTACTTTCAGAGCGGCAGTTAAAATCTTTTGGAAGAGGGGCGATAAAGGATGACCTTATGCTCTTCCAGGTAATCGAGGGATGCCTGGAAATCGGCCGGGCTTATTTCCGTTAAATCAGCAAGGGCAGGTAAAGAGATATTGGTCAGAATTACGGCGCCGTTCGAGGATACCTGGCCTTTCTGGCTGAAAAGATGCAGCAGCACCTTCAAAGCTTTCCCCTGGGAGTGTCGGTTTTGATTTCATAAAGCAAGAAGGTCATGAGATTGATCTGGTTGACCAGGGTTTCGACCAACCGGAGATTTGCTTCCCTCTGGTCCTTCCCCGGCGAGCCCGGTTCATCACGGGGTTGATCATAAAATTGATTTTGTTTCATGGTTACCATCTCTCAAAAGGCCTCGGCGGCTGCGGCAAGCTTTTCCCGGTTTAACAGGATCAGGCGATGGCCTTTCGCGGCAATCGCCCCCTCTTCCCGCAGGCTGCCCAAAACATTGGTAACCATTACCCGCGAGGCGTTTACCAGGTTGGCAAGATCCTGGTGCGTAAGTTCGATGTCGATGGTGGTGCCTTCTGGAGACGGCTTCCCGTATTCAACTGCCAGCCTGAGCAGTGTGGCCGAAACCCTCCCCTTGACGTCCCGGAAGGCAATGCTGGCAACCTGCTCGGTGTAGTAGTTCAATTTTTTGCCCAGCAGCTGGATTATTTTCAGGGCTGTTTGGGGGTTTTTGAGCAGCAGCGCAAAGCTCTCCTTGCTGCAGGAACAGACAAAGGTCTCCTCGAGGGCCTGGGCGTTCATGGTGTGCCGGGTGTCTTCGAAAAAGGTGTTCTCGCCGAAGATGTCGTCTTCTTTCAGGATGTTGAGGGTAATCTCTTTGCCGTTCCTGGCTACTTTGAACAGCCGCACCCGGCCGTATTTGACAAGGTAGATGGTATCAGCAGGATCTCCTTCCCGGAAGATATATTCATTTTTTCGATAAACTCTTTTCCCGGCCAGCGACCCGATTTTCTCCCGTTCGAGAACGTCAAGGGTCGCAAAAATGGCCAGTTCCTTCATGCACCGCACCTTGTTCATCTGAAATTTCACCCGTTCATTGCCTCATCAAGCAGTTTGCGCAGGTTGTCAAGCTTAACAGGCATGATTTCAATGGGAACCTGGGTGTAATCGTAAAATTCGAGGATTTTTTCGTCATCGATGGGGCTTAAGCCGGTATCCAGCAGCAGGATCCTGTCGTAGTAGCCGAAATTCTGGCGCGCGTCAACTTCATCCCACTTGAGCCCCTCGACGAAGATCTTGCGCCAGTTTTCCAGCCACCCGGTGGTAAGATAAAAGCTTTTTGCTTCAGAGTCTAACCTGGCCAGGTCATCTCCTAAAAGCATTTCAATACAATTTTTGGCGGGAACTATCCTTGCGCCGTATTCGCCGGCCAGCTTTTCCAGGTCCGGGGCGCACTGGGTACCGATTACCAGAAGAACGTTTTTGCCGGCAAGACTCTTCAGGGTTTCCCTTACGATCTGCGCCAGCCTGTCCGGCTCCACGTGCTGTCCCGGGTCAAGGTAGAAGACATCATCTTCCCTGCCCTCCATTAAGCACTTCAGCTCCTCTTTAAGGATACCACAGCAAACGATCATTTTGCTCCTCCCCTCCAGATTTTAAATTTAAAATCATCATAAGAGGAGGGCAGCAGGCATTTCAGTCAAATGCTTTACAAAAATTTTTGATTTACTCTTGAAACTTCTTTTCTTATCCGGAATGATCTGGGTGGGTTTGCCGGCCGGGTTTAAAAGTGCTGGAAGAAGGGTTTAAGATCGAGGGTTGCCAGGGGTTGGCGGAGATAGGGGCGAGGCTGTCCCCCACCCCCGTGATGAGATTCTTTCCTTTGAATCCCCCCCTTTTTGAGTCTTTCAAGAACTCCCTCCAGCAGGGGGCAGCCAGAAGCGCATATTGACATTCAAGTACGCGAATGCCTAAAATGAAGCCAGGGGTGGTGTTATGCGGACGACTATCGAGCTTTCAAACGAGAAAAGGGCAAAGCTTTTGGCCATCGCGGCGCGCCGGGGGTTGCGGGGCTATTCGCAGCTGATCAACGAAGCCCTCGACTTCTACCTTGCCCTCGAGGAAAAGAAGATGGCCGGCGAACTGGAAGAAGTTCTCCTGCTGGCCGGGGTGCTTACCGAAGCAGAAGCGGCAGAGATGGAAAGAAAGATTGAGGAAGTGTGGCGCAGGTGGCAGTCGTAATAGATACCTGCGTGGTCATTGGTTTCCTCCGCGGTTCTGAGCCGGACAAGACCTGTTTTGTGAAGCTCTTGAAAAGCAGCGAAGGTTTGTTGACCGCCGTCACCGTTTTTGAGCTCCTGGTGGGCTCGGAGCGGGACAGTAAGAAGCAGAAGGCCGTCACGCAACTACTTGGTTTTTTGGGCGTTTTGCCTTTCGACAAGGAAGCTGCCGGTATTGCTGCCGTAATTGGAAAGAAACTCCGCGAGCAAGGCTCGGTCATTGGCACGCGCGACATTTTCATCGCCGGTATCTGTTTGGCCCATAAGTTGCCGATCGTGACCGGGAACAGGGAGCATTTTGCCCGTGTTCCGGGTCTGAAAGTCCTCTCTCCGGCTGCGCTGGCCTCCTCTCAGCGGGGTTAATTTATAGAGCGTTGCGCCGGTGCGAATGGCGGTGCTCCTGCTGCGCAGCGAAGCTTTGCCGGGGGGTTGCAGTCGCGTTCGCAGCTATAAGCGAAGGAGAAGCGCCCGGCGCCGGCGGTTTCGGCGGGCATATTCTCGAGATGCTTTTGTCGTGCAGAATAAAAAAGGGGAGGAGTAACAGGTGCGGCGGAACACGCGGCTTTTCCTGATTGCGGTGATTGCCGTTGCGCTGGGAGTTGTTTTCGGCGGGGCGGGGATCTGGTCGGAGTACATGTGGTTTGCTTCCCTGGGGTACCAGGGGGTGTTCTGCACCCTGTTCTTCACCCGTTACGGCGTGGGCCTGGCCGTTTTTGCGCTCGCCCTCCTCTTTTTTCTGGTCAATTTCTGGTTTGCCAGGCGCTGCCTGCCCCAGCAGCAGGTCCGCTTTGTCCGAAACCGGGTGATCGAACTGGGAGAAAGCTTTGCCCGCCGCTTTCTCTGTTCACGTGCCGGCACCTGGTTGGGGCTGGGGGTCTCTGTTCTTCTTGCGCTTTTGCTGGCGGGAAGGGCCGCTTCGCAGTGGGAGCTGGTCCAGAAGTTCCTCCATGCCTCCCCCTTTGGTGTTGCAGATCCCGTCTTCGGCCTGGATGTTGGTTTTTACGTCTTCAAGCTCCCCTTTTACGAACTCCTGCGGTCGCTTCTGAGTGCAGCTCTGCTTCTGGTCTTTCTCTTAGCCGGTCTTGCCTATCTGGTCCTTGCCTCAGGCGATTTCCTGCGGGGCGGGTGGCGGGTGTTCTCGCCGGTCAAGCTTCACCTCGGTCTTCTTGCGGCCGGCCTGCTCGTGGTGAAGGCCTGGGATTACCGCCTGCGCGCTTACGAACTGCTGCTCTCTCCCGGCGGAGCCTTTTTCGGTGCCGGGTACACCGATCTCCATGCCAGGCTCCCGGCTTTCAAGATCCTGGCGGTGCTTTCCCTCCTGGCGGCGCTGGCCGTATTTGTCGGGATCCTGCGGGGGCGGCTGCGGCCGATCCTCGTAAGCACAGGCATCCTGATCGCGGCCGTACTTCTCCTGGAGGGAGGCTACCCGGTGCTTGTGCAGAAGTTTCGGGTGGAGCCCAATGAGTTCAGCCGGGAGCAGCCCTATCTTGAGCACCACATTGCAGCCACCCGCAGCGCCTACGGCCTCGACCAGGTCAGGAGGGAGGTGTTCGCCCCTGCGGCCTCCGCTCCGGACGCCGGGGCCCCGGGCCAGGAGGTGCTGGCAGCATACCAGGATGCCATCAAAAACCTCCGCCTCTGGGACTACCGCCCCCTGGGGCAGGTCTACAACCAGCTGCAGCAGCTCCGCCGCTATTACCGTTTTCAGGATGTGGACGTTGACCGCTACACGATCGGAGGGAATTACCGCCAGGTGATGCTTGCGGTCCGGGAGCTCGACCAGCGGAGCCTTCCAGAGCGCGCCCAAACCTGGGTGAACCGCCGCCTGCAGTATACCCACGGCTACGGCCTGGTCATGAGCCCGGTCAACGAGGCCGGCCCGCGGGGCCTCCCGGTGTTCCTGTTGCAGGATATTCCGCCCCGGGCGAAAGCGGCGGAAATAAAGGTGACGCGGCCGGAGATCTATTTCGGTGAACTTACCGGTAATGTGGTTGTTGTGAATACCAGGGCGGATGAGTTTGATTACCCCTCCGGGCAGGAAAATGTCTACACCAGATACAAGGGGAAGGGTGGTGTGCAGTTGAGCAATGCGTGGCGGCGCCTCCTGTACGCCGTGCGCTTCCGGGACCTGCGCCTCCTTTTAACGACTGATCTCACACCCGGGAGCCGGATTCTCTACAACCGCACCGTTTGGGATGCCCGCCGCCTGGCGCCCTACCTGATGTACGACAGGGATCCCTACCCTGTTCTTGCCGGGGGCCGGATCTACTGGATCTGGGATGCCTATACCGTGACCGACCGCTATCCTTACGCGGAGCCCCACGGCCGGCTGAATTACATCCGCAATTCCGTGAAGGTCGTGGTGGACGCGTACCACGGGGAGATTGCCTTCTACGTCAGCGACCCTGTGGATCCGTTAATCAGGACCTACAAGAAGATCTTCCCGGCCCTGTACCGCCCTTTGGATGAGATGCCGCAGGACCTGCGCGCCCACCTTCGCTACCCGGTCGATCTGTTTCAGGTGCAGTCCTCCATCTATGCTGTTTACCACGTCAGCGACGCCCGGGTTTTTTACAACCGGGAGGACGAGTGGGCGATTCCCTCTGAAAAGCATACTGCTGCCAGCCAGAAAATGGAGCCCTACTATGCCATTGTCCGGCTGCCGGGAGAAACGCAGGCGGAGTTCGTGCTGGCGCTTCCTTTGACACCTGCGAAGCGGGAAAACCTGATCGCCTGGATGGCGGCGCGCTGCGACGGCGGCCACTACGGAGAGCTGGTGGTTTATGAATTCCCCAAGGATGTTCACGTCTACGGACCGATGCAGGTGGAGGCCAGCATCGATCAGGATCCTGACATTTCCCAGCAGCTGACCCTCTGGAGCCAGCGTGGCTCTGAGGTCATCAGGGGGAATTTGATTACCGTACCCATCGCCGGGAAGCTCCTCTACGTGGAGCCCCTTTTCCTGCAGGCGGAGGAGAGCAGTTTGCCGGAGCTTGCCCGGGTGATCACCTTTTACGACGGCCGCCTGGTGATGGATAAGGACCTGCAGGGAGCCTTAAACCGGCTTTTTGCTTCTCAAGAGCCTCTGCCCCCGGCGGCGCCGGAATCCGGGGCTCCTGCGCCCCCGGCCGACCTCGCCCGGCGCGCCCTTGAGCTGTACAGAGAGGCCCTCGCGCGCCAGCGCGCCGGGGACTGGGCCGGCTACGGAAGGGCTTTAGAGGAACTGGGAGAAGTGCTGGAGCAGATGAACGAGGGGGCCCGGGGCGCCGCGTCTGCCTAGCTTTTGCTTAATTCCCACGACCGCCGGTCCCGGTGCTTCACGGCAAGGCCGGCAGCGGGCCTCCCGAGGTTTTTTTGCGAATGGAGAAATGTTATAATAAATTTAACGCTGGAAGAAGGGCGGAGTGCTTTGTCCCGGGGGAAAGTGCGGTTTTTTTGCAGGGACTGCGGGTATGAAACAGGGAAGTGGCTGGGGCGCTGCCCCGGCTGCGGGGGGTGGAACACCTTTTATGAGGCTCCCCCGAAGCCAAAAAAACTGCCTTCGCCTCCTGCCTCTCCTCCTGAGCCGCTGGTCGCCTCCTCTTTAGCTCCCGAGCCCCGGTTTGGCGGGCACTCCGGCGAACTGAACAGGGTGCTGGGGGGAGGGATCGTCCCGGGCTCCGTAGTCCTCCTGGGCGGGGACCCCGGCATCGGAAAATCCACGCTCCTTCTCCAGCTGGCTGCCTATGTGGGGGAACGCCACGGGCCTGTCCTTTACGTTTCCGGAGAAGAATCGAAACACCAGGTTCAGATGCGGGCGCAGCGGTTGGGCGTGTCCTGCCCGCGCCTCTACTTCACGGGAGAAACCGACCTCGCCAGCATCTGCAGCTTCATTGAAGAACTGGCGCCGGTGCTGGTGGTCGTTGATTCCATTCAAACGATCTCTCACCCCGATATCCCGCTTCTGCCCGGGAGCATCGGCCAGCTGCGGGAATGTACCGCAGAACTGGTGCGGCTGGCAAAGCTCCGGAATTTTGCCTGCTTTCTGGTGGGCCACGTGACAAAAGAGGGGACGCTGGCCGGCCCCCGGGTCCTGGAGCACATGGTGGATACCGTCCTTTCTTTTGAAGGAGAACGCCACCAGAACCTCAGGCTCCTGCGTGCGGTGAAAAACCGCTTTGGAGCAACCAACGAGATTGCCGTTTTTGCAATGGGAGAGAACGGCCTCGAAGAGGTGGGCAACCCCTCCGCCCTTTTTCTTGCCGGGCGCGCCGGGGGTGTTCCCGGCTCTGTTGTCGTTGCGGCCCTCGAGGGGACGAGGCCGGTTCTTATCGAGATCCAGTCCCTCGTCTGCCCCGCAGCTTTCGGCACTCCCCGCAGGGCGACGACCGGGGTTGACTACAACAGGGTTGTGATGATTGCGGCGGTTCTGGAGAAGCGGGTGGGGCTTCACCTTGCCAACCAGGATCTCTACGTGAATGTGGTGGGGGGGCTTAAGGTGCTGGAGCCTGCTGCCGATTTGGGGGTCGCCCTTGCCCTCGCCTCAAGCTTCCGGAACCGTCCGGTGGATGCCGGAACGGTGGTGCTGGGGGAGATAGGGCTGACGGGGGAGGTGAGGGCGGTTGCTCAGGTTGAGCAGCGCTTGAAGGAGGCCCGCCGTTTGGGTTTCAGGCGGCTGATCATCCCGGAGCGCAACCTGGCGCTGCAGGAGCGGTACGGGGATCTCGAGCTGCTCGGGGTGAGAACGGTTCGGGAGGCGCTCGAGTTAGGGATCTGAGAGGGATTTTAAAAATTTTTGGGAGGGCAACAGTGAAAGAGGATCAGGTTCAAGAGGAAAGAGGAAGGGAAGAAAAACCGCAGAAGAGCAGGGGTGCCCGGGAGCCTCTCAAGGAGAAGGAGCCCTTGAAGGAAAAGGATCCGAAAGAGAAGGATGGCCGCGAGGCCGGCAAAGAGGTGAAGGAGGCCCGCGAGGCCAGGGAAGAGCGGCCGGAGAAGGACGACGGCCTCCTCAAGGCTTTGAAAATGGTGGCGCCGGGGACCCCCCTGCGGGAGGGCCTTGAAAGCATCCTGCGGGCAAAAATGGGGGCGCTGATCGTCATCGGGGACAGCCTGGAAATTTTGAGCCTGGTGGAGGGGGGCTTCCAGATCGACACCGAGTTTACTCCGCCCAGCCTGTACGAACTCGCAAAAATGGATGGCGCGATTGTCCTGAGCCACGATGCCAGGCGAATTCTGTACGCCAACGCCCAGCTTGTTCCGGATCCCCTCATCCCTTCGGTGGAAACCGGGATCAGGCACCGGACGGCAGAACGCGTGGCGCGCCAGACGGGGGCCCTGGTCATCGCCATCTCCCAGCGCCGGAGCGTGATCACCCTTTACAAAGGGGCGATCCGCTACAGCCTCCGGGACATCGGTGTGATCCTCGCCAAGGCCAACCAGGCAATTCAGACCCTGGAGAAGTATAAAGGGGTCTTTGACAAGGCCGTTCTCAATTTGACTGCTCTCGAGTTCGAAGAGCTGGTGACCGTTTACGATGTTGCCCGCGTTGTCCAGCGCGGCGAAATGGTGATGCGAATCGTCCGGGAACTGCAGAATTACATCAGCGAGCTGGGCACCGAGGGGCGGCTCATCGCGATGCAGGTGGAGGAACTGGCGGCAAATGTCGAGGAGGAACTCCTTCACGTCATCCGGGACTACCATGTTGGAGAAGTCCAGGGCCCCCTTGAGGACAGGCAGTTCTTCGCCAGCTGGTCCTCGGAGGAGCTTCTCGATTTAACAAACATCAGCCGCGCCCTGGGCTACGGAGCCGCCGCCAGCGTTCTGGATCTTACGGTTTACCCGCGGGGCTACCGGATCCTTCAAAAGATCCCGCGTCTTCCCTACCAGATCATCGAAAACCTCATCCAGACCTTCCACAACCTGCAAAACATTCTCAAGGCTTCCATTGAGGAACTGGATGAGGTCGAGGGGATCGGTGAGGTCAGGGCGCGCGCCATTAAAAACGGCCTGCGCCGCCTCCAGGAGCAGGTGATGCTCGACCGCTATATCTAGCCGTATTTTTGATAAATCAAAAAAAGCATCCGCTGGGGATGCTTTTTTTGTTCCAATTTGTCCGGTTCATGCAGCTTTCCCGGAAAAAGGCAACCCGTCCTTTTCGGGGCCGGAGAACTCTGAAAAAAGGGTCAGGAAGGCCATCAGGTGAAATTAAAGACACGGAGCGTGCTGATCTTTTTGTGTTCCTTGAGGAAAATATCGTAGAGGTTCAGGTCAAGGAGGTTGCAGAGGGCCGTCAGATAGAAGAGGGTTTTTCCGATTTCCGTTTCGATGATTTCCCGGCAGTTCGGACAGAGTTCTCCGCGCAGGTGGCTTTCGAAGTAGTCCTTGAGATCCAGGAGGGAGGCGTCGGAGGGAATCGGCTTTTTCTTGGCTTCGATGCTGAGGCAACCGCAGCCGGTAACGGCTTTCACGGTAGCGCGGTTGGTTCGGGCACATGCTTCCTGGAATTTGGAAAGGACGTCCAGAATGCTGTGGTGGCGGATGAGAAGCTCGGACACCATATTCTGGAACTCGTCACAGATCAGGTCCTTCATTCACCAGGCCTCCTCATCACTTTGTATGTGCCGGTCAACCTAATTATAGCTGCATCCTTTTTCTTTTGTCAATTCTGCCCTGGAAATCTACAGCTGTCAGCTCAGGGGTGGAGGGTCAACAGATTCTCCTGTTTTTGACAGAAATAGGCTGTTCTGATATAATAAAATCAGTCTGATTACTCCAGGAGGCCGGAAAAATGTTTAAGGTTGGAGACCAGGTTGTGCACCCGATGCATGGCGCCGGGGTTATCGAGACCATCGAGAGCCGGGGCGAAGACCGCAGGGAATACTACGTGCTCCGGCTTTTTTCGGGAAACCTGAAAGTGCTCATCCCGGTGGAGAAGGTGGAGCAGATCGGGGTGCGGCAGGTTATAAACGAAAAGCAGATCCCGGGCGTTTTTAAAGTTCTGGCAAGGGACGAGCAGGTCAAAAACACCCTCAACTGGAACCACAGGTACCGGGCGAACCTTGAAAAAATCCGGACCGGAAATGTTTTTGCGGTTGCGGAGGTGGTCAGGAATTTGATGCGCCAGGAGCTGAAAAAAGGCCTGTCTTCGGGGGAAAAAAGGATGCTGGAAAGCGCCCGCCAGATCCTGATCAGCGAACTCGTCCTGGCAGGAAAGATGGATCCCGAGAAAGTGGAGTCTCTCATCAAGGAAGCCGTTGCCGGTGGGTGAGGGGACGGGCCCGGAAAGCTTCTCTTGTAGATTGCTGGAAATTTGCGTATAATGAAAGCAGCAGTAACCCAGAATAAGGGTATCGGCTGGTAAAGGGAGGTGGAAAGTTGGCGCGGCGCATTATTCAAATCCTTCTGGGACTGGCAGGCGGGGGGCTCGGTTTTTCTCTGGGGTTTTTCATCGGTCGCCTTGACTTCATCAAGTCCTTCATTCCAACGGCAGGGGTCCCATGGTACTCCCTCGTCGGTTTGCTCGCCTTGCTCTTTGGTTTTGTGACCTTTCTTCTGGCGCCCTGGTTCATGAAGGTTACCCTGCAGATGGTGCGCTTTTTCGAGGCAGCACTCCAGCGCACCCCGATGCAGGATCTGGCCGGCGGTGCTTCAGGACTTATCGTAGGCCTGATTATTGCCAATTTGTTAGGGGCTCCACTGGCCCGGATCCCCTGGGTGGGGCCGTACATTCCCGTTGCCGCCAGTCTGCTGCTCGGCTATCTGGGATTGAGCGTGGGGTTGAAGAAGAAGGAAGAGCTGGCAGGTCTTTTTTCTTTTCTGAGGCCTGGAAGCAAGCAGGTGCGCGGTGAAATCCCGAAAGGGGCCTGCAAGATCCTTGATACCAATGTGATTATCGACGGGCGGATTGCGGACATCTGCCGGAGCGGTTTTCTGGAGGGAACCCTGATCGTGCCTCGCTTTGTTCTGGAGGAGCTCCAGCACATTGCGGATTCCTCGGACCTGCTCAGGCGCAACAAGGGGAGGCGGGGCCTGGACATTCTGAATAAAATGCGCAAAGAGCAGGGGATCCGCGTCGAAGTCCGGGACTTTGAGGACCTTGAGGATCATGATGTGGACACGAAGCTGATTAAGGCGGCCAAGCGGTTGGATGCTCCGGTTGTCACAAATGACTACAATCTCAATAAGGTTGCGGAGCTCGAAGGGGTGAAGGTTCTGAACATCAACGAGCTGGCCAACGCCGTAAAGCCCTTGTACCTGCCGGGCGAAGAAATCGGGACGGTTGATGTCATCCGGGACGGCAAAGAGGTGGGCCAGGGGATTGCGTATCTGGAAGACGGGACGATGATCGTGATCGAAGGCGGAAAGAAGTACATCGGGCAGAGCATATCCGTGCTGGTTACAAGTGTCCTGCAAACTTCGGCAGGGCGCATGATTTTTGCCAGGCCCAAGGTCGCGAAAAAGGATGCGGCATCTTCCCGACGCTACCATGAGGTGAAGATTATTGGATAAGGTAGGCGGGGTGATCGTTGCGGCCGGCCGGGGGGAGCGGATGGGTGTTTCCCTCAACAAGGTGTACCTTCCCCTCGGGGACCGGCCTTTGCTTTTGCACAGCTGCATGCTTTTCGAGGAGGCCCCGGCGGTTGCCTGCTACGTGGTGGTCGTCCACCCCGGGGAGCACTCCTTTTGCCGCGCCCTCCTCGCACCCTACCGGCTGAAGAAGCTGGCCGGCGTGGTGGCGGGCGGTGAAACCCGGCAGGATTCCGTTGCTGCAGGGCTGCGTGAGCTGCCGGAGGACTGCACCCTGGCGGCCGTGCACGACGCCGCGCGGCCTCTCCTGGCGCCGGAGGTGCTGGAGGGGGCCGTGCAGCGCGCCCGGGAAAGCGGCGCCGTCGTCGTCGGTGTGCCGGTTAAGGACACTATCAAAATCGTCGGAGCGGAAAGGCAGATCCGGGCAACCCCTGCCCGCGAGGAGCTGTGGATTGCCCAGACCCCCCAGATCTTCAGGCGCGCCCTGCTGGAAAGGGCCCATGCAGAAGCGGAAAGGGAAGGGTTTACGGGAACCGATGATGCTTCCCTGGTGGAGCGGCTGGGGGAGCCGGTTGAGGTTTACCCCGGGAGCTATGAAAATATCAAAATCACCACACCCGAGGACCTCCTGCTGGCCGAGGCGATCTGGGAGCGGAGGCAGAAGAAGGATGAGCGGAAGGAGGCCGGAGGGCCCCCGGTGCGGGTCGGTATGGGCTGCGATGTCCATCCCTTTGCGGAGGGGCGCCCCCTCGTCCTGGGGGGAGTGGAGATCCCGGGGGCGCCGGGCCTGGCGGGGCACTCTGATGCAGATGTTGTGCTGCATGCGGTGATGGATGCCTGCCTGGGGGCGGCCGGCCTCCCTGACATCGGCTCCCACTTTCCCCCTTCGGACCCCTGCTGGAGAGGCGCGCCGAGCCTTGCCCTTCTGGCGCATGTCAGGAGCCTCCTGGCCGGGGCGGGCTTTGCCGTTTCCCAGGTGGATGTGGTGGTGGCCGCCCAGGCGCCGCGCCTTGCCGCCTACCTGGATCTCATGAAGGAAAGGATCGGCCTGGTTCTGGGGGTCCCCCCGGGGGCGGTCGGGATCAAGGCGACGACTACCGAGGGGCTGGGCTTTGTAGGGCGCAAAGAGGGAATTGCCGCCTGGGCCGTCGCAACACTGGTACCGAAAAGAGTGAATAGAAAAACGATTGCGGGGGAGGTACTTAAGCAGTTCTTAAGCAAGAAGGGGCCGGAGGATGAAGTGCTGCTTGATCCGGTTTTACGCCGAACTTAATGACTTTCTTCCTGCGGAAAAGAGGCAAAAAGCCTTTCTGCATTTCTTTTCCGGGCGGCCCGCCGTCAAGGACCTGATTGAATCCCTGGGCGTGCCCCACACCGAGGCAGACCTGATCCTGATCAACGGGGAGTCCGTGGGCTTCTCGCGGCAGGTGGAGGACGGCGACCGCGTCAGCGTGTATCCCGTTTTCGAGAGCATTGATATTTCCCCTGTCTTGCGCCTGCGCCCGGAGCCGCTGCGGGAAGTGCGCTTCGTTCTGGACGCGCACCTGGGGAAGCTGGCCTCCTACCTGCGGATGGTGGGGTTTGACACCCTTTACAGCAACGACTTTTCCGACGAGATGTTGGCCGAGATTTCGGTCAAAGAGCGCAGGATTCTCCTCACCCGGGACCGGGGCCTGCTGAAGCGGAGCAATGTCACCCACGGCTGCTTTGTGCGAAGCACAAATTCGCGCGAGCAGCTCGTCGAGGTGCTGCGCCGCTTTGACCTTTTCGGCGCCCTCCGGCCCTTTCGCCGGTGTATGTGCTGCAATGGGGTGCTGGAGGCGGCATCCCGGGAAGAGGTGGGGGAGCGCCTGCCGGCAAGGATCCGGGAGCGCTTCAACGAATTCCGCCTCTGCCGGAACTGCGGCCGCGTCTACTGGAAGGGCTCCCATTACGAGCACATGAAGCGCTTTCTCGGGCAGCTCCTGAGCGGGGAGGTTGCCGAATAAAAACGGCCGCCCTCCCTCCTGTTTTTGGAGTGCGGCCACCCCTGCTCTCAGGCAGGGAAAAAGCTTTGCGCGGATCATTTCAGCTTAAAGGTTGCGAATAACTGCACGAGAAGAACTCCCAGCAAGACAAAAAGAATTCCCAGCGTACCCCACAAGAGAATGCTGCTGAGCGTCGTGTTTTCCACAGCCCTTCCCTCCCCCCGTTTTGCTGGCCCCGAGAGATGTGATTGTTTTCACTAGCTTCTACGTATTTATTCTGCAAAAAGTGTGCCAGAATATGCTTCCGGTCCGGAGCCGGGGGGGAGGTTTTTTTGAAGAAAATACGGGGCAAAAAACAGGTGTAAAGAGTTTCTCGAGGGCGGCGTTTCATCTGGTGTTTCGCTTCGTTTAATTTTGAAATCTATCCGGGCGGGATCTGTGTTCCAAAATGAAACACAGAGATTACAGGTTGCCGGTGCTTTTTTTCAGGCGGCGCCAGAGGGTGGTCCGGCTCACCCCCAGGATCTGGGCGGCCCTCTTTTTGTTCCCGTGCACCGAGGCCAGCACATCGCGAATTGCCTGCTCTTCGAGGCGGGCAAGGGTCTGCGCGGGGCGGCCCTCGGCGGGTAAGGCTCTGAGAGGAAAAGCAGGGCGGGCCGGCGAAGCGTGAAGGCACTCTGCGACAAGGTCGGCGGGGATCAGGTCCTCGTCGGTCAGGATGACGAGGCGCTCCATGATGTTCCGGAGTTCTCTGATGTTGCCGGGCCAGGGGTAGGAAATTAGAAGCTCCATTCCCCTGGGTTCGATCCCCTTCAGGTTTTTGTCGAACTTTTTGTTGAAGACCTGCAGGAAGTTTTCTGCCAGCACGGGGATGTCTTCCGTCCGCTCGCGCAAAGGGGGGATGATCAGGGTGAGGACGTTGATCCGGTAGTAAAGGTCGGCCCGGAAGCGGTTCTCTTCCACCATTTTCCGGAGGTCGCGGTTTGTGGCGGCGATTACCCGGATGTCCACGGGAATCACCCGGTCGTCCCCCAGGCGCATCACCTCATGCTCCTGGAGGACCCGTAAGAGCCTCGTCTGGAGGCGTTCTGACATTTCGCTGATTTCGTCCAGGAAGATTGTTCCTCCGTGTGCCAGTTCGAAGAGGCCCTGCTTCCCCCCTTTTTTTGCACCGGTGAAGGCGCCTTCGGCGTACCCGAAGAGTTCGCTCTCCAGCAGGTTTTCCGGGACTGCGGCGCAGTTCACGGCAATGAAGGGCCCCTCCCGCCGCGGGCTTACGTTGTGCATGGCGTGGGCGAAATATTCTTTTCCTACTCCGGTCTCCCCGCAGATCAGGACGGTGGCATCCACCCTTCCAAAGCGCTTGGCTTTTTCCACGACGGCTTTTGTGCGCGGGCTGGGGCCCAGTATGTCGGTGAAGTGGTATTTGGCCACGTGGCCCCGGTCCCGCAAACTTCTTCGCACCTTCTGGTCGAGCATCTGGAGATTGCTGATCTCCTGGAAGGTGGCTACGGCGCCGGTGGCCCTGGTGTTGACGATGATCGGCATTACGTTGACGGCCACCCGCGTTCCGTTTTTCAGGATTTCTACTTCACCGATTTCCGTTTTTCCCGATGCAATTACCCTTTCCAGGCGTGCTCCAAGCGGGATTGAAGCGGCCGGCCGGCCGATCACCTCGGCGTGGTTGAGGCCGAGAATCCGCTCCGCCATCGGGTTGAGAGCCGAAATTTTACCCTGGGCGTCCACGGCGATGATCCCGTTGTCTACGAAGTTGATGATCGTTCTGATTTCTTCTGCCTGCGCCTTTTCCCGGCTGCGGACGGCAAGCACCTTCCTGGCCTCCCGGAGGGCCTGGGCGATCGCCTCCTGTCCGCAGGGAATGAGCACGGTCTGCAGGCCGCGGGCTGCCGCGCGGGGAAGGACGCAGATGTTGCCGATGACCACATCAACCCCATGCCTGACCAGAATGTCAATCCCCTGATCGATCTGGTCGAAGGTCTGCAGAGGGACCCTGATAATTTCCAGGCCGAGGATTTCTTCGAGGGCGGCGGCGCCCCGGATCATCTCGGGAAGGTCGAGAATTCCCACTTTTCTGCCCTTCGCCTGCGCCTCCAGCACGGCCCGCAGCAGGTCATACCCTGTGGGGATGATCTCCACAACGGGGACAGGGAGGTTCTCCCGCGCGATCAGCCAGCCTGTGGCTCCCTGGCTGACGATCACTGCTGCCCCCTCTTTCAGTGCCTGGCGGGCGAGGCGGACCCCCTCTGCTAATTTCCCGATTTTGATTTCCAGGATTATCCCCAGCTCCAGGGCAACTTCGCCGGCGAGGGCGGCGAGCCTCCGGTAAGGGGCGATCAGAAAAATGCCGTCCATACATTCCCCCCTTGGGAGTCATTGCGCTTGTTTTTATCACTCTTTTTTATTTTACTCCTGCCGGAACCTTCCTGCAAACTGCATTGGCAATCTACAGCCAGCGCTTGCGGCGGAAGAAGACGAGCATCCCGGCACTGATTAAGAGCATCACTCCCAGCACCGCAGGGTAGCCGTAGGGGGAGCGCAGCTCGGGCATGTAGTGAAAGTTCATACCGTAGATCCCCGCAATCACCGAAAGGGGCATCATGATGGTGGTGATGATGGTGAGGATCTTCATGATTTCGTTCATGCGGTTGGAGATGCTTGTGAGGTAGACCTCGAGGGTGGCCGCCAGCAGGTCGTGGTAGTTGTCGACCAGCTCGAAGAGGCGGAGCAGGTGGTCGTAGACGTCCATCAGGTAAATGTGGTCCTCTTCTTTGAGGTAGGGCCGGGGGCGGTGGATTAAAGCATTGAGAGCTTCCCTCTGGGGGGAGAGGGTTCTCCTGATCCGGAGCATCACCCCGCGCAGGTTGAAGGCCTCGGCCAGCCACTTCTGGTCCGGAGAAAGAAAAACCCCTTTTTCGGCTGCCGCCAGGCACTCCTCCAGCTGGTCCAGGAGGGGAAAGTAGGTGTCCACGAGGCGCCGCAGGATCTGGTAGAGGAGAAATCCTGTTCCCTTTTCCGTGAGTTCCTCTGTTTCCGCGTACTCCCGGTAAATTTCTTCAACGAACTCGAGCCTCTGCCAGTGAAAGGTAACCAGGTAGGTTGGCCCCAAAAACGTATCAAACTCGTGGACCGCAGTTGCTTTTCCTTCCAGGATGAGGGCTTCAACCACGTGGAGGACCAGGAAGAGATAGCCGGGGTATTCGTCGAGCTTGGCGCGCTGCAGGCCGTGCAGGCAGTCGTCGATGCTCAAGGGGTGGAAGTGAAAGACCTCGCTCAAGATCCCGGCTTCCTCGGGGGTGGGAGCCTCCAGGTCCACCCAGAGAAACTCTTTTTGAGCCAGGGCGGCGGCGATTTTCTCGTTCAGGGCGCGCCCCTCGCCCTTGAGGGCTCCCCTCCTTGTAATCATCCGGATCATTTTCTCTTCTCCGTTTCGGGTTGCTTTTCTGCCGCGTCGGGTGCTTTGCAGTTTTGTCATTCGGGGTGCGGGCAGGCAGTGCCGCCGGTCTTTACAGGAGGTGACGGGGGTAGGTGGCGAAAAAGCCTCTTGCCTCCTCCAGGCTGGTGTCGGGGGCAGGGATGATCAGGTCGGATTCCACCAGCTCGTCGTCGGGCACCCTCTTTCCCTTGTTCTGGACGAGGGCGGCCACCTCCCGGAGGCGCGCCGCGAATTCTGCCTCATTCCCGGCGCTCAGGGCATCCAGGAGAAAGTCGTCCAGCCGGTCAAGCTCTGCCAGCGCCTCCCCCTCCAGCCGGTACTGGCCTTCGGTGAGCACCCTGATGATCATGCTTTGCCCACCTCTCTCTTCAGGCGGGCGAGTTCGTCTTCCACCCGGCCGCTTGCCTCCATTTTCCGGAGTTCTGCCTCGATCCCGTCCTTTTCTCCCAGCGGCTCCTCCAGCACACCGGTGGCGATCAGCTCGTCAATCGCCGCGGCGCGGGCGCGCATTTTTTCGGTTTTCTGCTCCGCCCGCTCGAGCGCCAGCCCGACATCGGCCATTTCCTCGGAAAGGCCGGTCATCGCCTCCCCGATCTTTACCTGGGCCTCGGCTGCAGAGTACTGCGCCTTAATCACCTCTTTTTTCGTCCTGAAGGCTTCCACCTTTGCCCGGAGCCGGTTCTCGACCTGGGTCAGCTTCTCCTGCTCCTGCTGCAGCCCCTGGACCTGCTGCTCCAGGTCCTGGATCTGCTGCTCGATCTGCACCTTTCTTTCCAGGGCGAAGCGCGCCAGATCCTCCCTTCCCTGCCGCAGCGCCTCCTTCGCCTGGCTGTCGAGTTTGGCGAGGCTGTCCCGGAGCCTCACGGTCTGGAGCTCAAGCCGCTTTTTTGAAGCAACAACGTTGGCGATGTTGCGCCGCACGTTCTGAAGGAGTTCCAGCTGTTTTTCGTAGGAGTAGTCCAGGGTCTCGTGGGGGTTTTCCATCTGGTCCAGGATCCTGTTCATTTTTGCTTTGAAAACCGTGGAAATGCGCGCCAGTAAACCCATGTTTTCCAACCTCCTTGAGCCTCTTAAGTAGAGTATAACCTCACGGTTCCCTATTTAAGCGGACCGCCTTGCTTTTCTCGCGCAAAAAAATGTGCGCTCAGTTATGCGCCTGCCTCTTTTCAGACCGGGCACCCCCAGAGGGGGTACCAGTAGCTGAAGTCTTTTTCCCAGGGGAGCTCTTTTTCTAGAAGCGCCTGAATCCTGGTCTCCTCGGCGGTGTCGCGCTCCCCCCTCGCGCCGGACGCTCCTCTCCTGGGGAGAAAGGGGTAGAAAGCCCCTCTCTTGTAGTTGAAAATTAAGTAAAGGGTCTCCCCTTTTCTTTCCGGGTCCTCCTCCTGCCTGAAGGGGAAGACCGCCGCCAGGAGCTGTGTTCCGTATCCCTTTTCGGCAAGGGTCTGGCCGGCCAGGTGGACGAGGGCGACCAGATCGTCCCAGTCCGGGTCCTCGAAGATGAGCCACCGGTACTGGTATTCGTCATCCCGGACCTCGAATCTGGTTTTCATTTCTCTGCTCGCGAGATCCAGCAGTTCCCGGAGCTCTTTTTCTGTCGCCCGGTAATCCTGGCCTGCCGGGGGCCTGAGCACCACCCCGGCGCGCCCCCCGGGAACCCAGCCGAGCTCTGTCTCGAAGGTGATGGCAGCGGTGGTCAGGGCGAAAATGGGGTCGAGGCGGGCCTGTTTGGGGCGCGAACCCCCGAAGAGAATGTCGAAAAGCCCCATTTCAACCCCTCATCTGCCGTTCCAGCTCCCGCAGGTAGGCGAGGCGCCGCTCCAGGGAGGGGTGGGTTGAGAAGAGCTCTGCAAGAGCCTCTCCCCGCAGGGCGGGAATGATGAAGAAGGCGTTCAGGGCCTCGGTCTGGCGCAGGTCGCGGGCGGGTATGCGCTCGATTGTGTTGCTGATCTTGATCAGGGCGCTGCCGAGCAGGGCCGGTGCTCCTGTGAGAAAGGCCGCCCCCCGGTCTGCCGCGAACTCCCGGTAGCGGGAAAGCGCCCGGATGAGGAAGAAGCTGAGCACCCAGACGACAAGCGAAACAAGGTAAACCAGCGCCGCACTTCCCCGGTCCTCGCGGTCGCGGTCAAAGCCGCCTCCCCAGAAAAAGAAGTTCTGGACGATAAAGGAGGCTACGGTTGCGAAAAAGCTGGCAAGAGTCATTACCGCTACGTCCCTGTTTTTGACGTGGCTCAGCTCGTGGGCAAGGACGGCCTCGATCTCCGGCTTTTCCAGGCGCTCCATGAGTCCGGTGGTCACCGCCACAACCGCATGGCGCGGGCTCCTTCCTGTAGCAAAGGCGTTGGGAACCGGAGTAGGAACGACAGCCACCCTGGGTTTGGGGATGTTGGCTAAAGCCGCCAGGCGCTCCACCAGGCCGTGGAGCTCTGGGGCCTCCTGCGGGCTTACCTCCCGCGCCCCTGTTGAAAGGAGCACCAGACGGTCCGAGAGGTAATACTGGGCGAGCAGCATGATGCCCACGATGAAGATCAGACTTGTGAAGCCGATGCCGGCGCGCCAGAGCACCACACCGAAAAACAGGTAGAGGGCAGCCAGCAGGAACATGGTGAAGAACATCCTTGCCGTCAGGCCGTGGTCAACCGGAAACCGCCTCATGGTTGCTGTTCAGTCCTCCTTGTAGTTGGCTTGAGTTTTTGGCCGCGAAAAACCGCAAAAATAAAGGAGTCCCGCGGCCGCAAAAATTTTTGTTTCGTGCCGTCGGGGCTTGTCAGACTCCTCTTTTGATTGTTTGTACGCAGCTGCTGCTACATAAATATACCACAACCGGCCTGAAAATACAAGTTGCTCGGTACTGGTCCGCGTTAAGATGCAGGAGGTGGCGCCTAAACGTTTTGTGCCCAGCGAGGAAATACGGGTTCTGCTTTTATGCTTGTGTCTGCTCTGGGAATTTTGTAAAATATAATTGGTAAAAATAGTACTTAAGTAGGTAATTTTTAATCAGTTTTAAGTGCAGCGGGGGAATTGTTTTTGGGCAAAGGGTTCATCACTCTTGTTCCACTGGACCAGGTTTCCTCTGGCATGAGAGCAGGCCGTACGGTATACGACGGAAAGGGCCGGGTGCTTGTGCTTGCGGGGCAGGAACTGGACGGTAAAATCATTAAGCGCCTGGCACGGTTTGGTGTGATGTCGGTTTATCTCCAGGTTCCGGTAGAGAATGAGAACGGTTGCCACGGCGGAGGTCATCCTACGGAACTGATAAAGGAAGCGACCCGTCAAAAGGCTATTCATGAAGTAAAAAGGGTTATGCACAGGGTAATCAGGCAAAAGAATGCATCCGTCAGAAAACTGGAAAAAGTTGTACTCTCAATCATCAACGAATTATTAGATCTTGATGAAATCGTCATTAACCTTATTGATATTCGCACTATCGACCACTACGATTTCTGCCACTGCGTCAATGTGTCCGTCCTTTCCCTGTTAATTGGGATTAGTATGGGGTACGGCAGGGAATCTTTGCTGAGCCTTGGCATGGGCGCGATTTTGCATGATCTCGGGAAGCTTAAAATCCCGCGCAAAATTCTTTTGAAGCGCGGACCGTTGACCAGCAGCGAGTATGCTGCAGTAATGCGGCACACCTGGTACGGGTACGAAGCGTTGAGCGGCTACCCAAATGTAGATCGAAGGGCGAAACAGGTTGTACTGCTGCACCACGAAAGGTTTAATGGACGGGGCTACCCGTTCGGGTTGAGGGGGAAAGCAATTCCCGATTTCGCCAGGATTGTAGCTGTTTGTGATGTCTACGATGCGTTGATTACAGACCGTATTTACCGGAGGAGGTACTCTTTTGCAGAGGCGAATCGCATCCTGGTTGCGGATCGGGATTATTTCGACCCTGAGGTAGTTAATATACTGCTGGGGTATGTATGCGATACCCTCCGGGAACGCCCGTGAAGCTGGATTCCGGCCAGGCTGGAAGCGCAACAGAAACGTTGGCCTGGGGCAAACGCGCACCGGCGGCTTTTGGTTCCGGCATAAAGTTTTAGATCGGGAGATTGTTGTGGATTGGCATGAGGATAGCTTTTAATGTTCCTGTTTGAAGGCGTTGGAAACTGGTGAACTGGCAGGGGGTCATCTGGAGAAAGGAGGCTGTCGATTAATGGAAGGCCTGGCAGAAAAACTTCTGCTTTGTGAGTGTAAAAAGATTGATGAAAGTGATTACGGGGGGGGGGGGGAACCAGGAAGACAGCGATGGCAAAGTTGCCGTCATCGGAGGCAAATTGAAAATTTGGAACCCCCGTGGCCGGGGACGCTACCCAACTGTTACCCCTGGGAAAGGTGTTCAAATTTACCTGAACGGTTCACTGGTAGAAGATACCGTCGTTGTTTGCGAGGAAGACGAAATCGAAATTAGATTGCCGTCCGAACCGGCAGAATTTATATACCAGGTGAGAGTAAGTGAAGACAAGTTCACCGCCTTTATTAAGGTGGAAAAGAAGGCGGGTTACTGCTACTGTCTTCAAGACACTGAACCAGGCACCAGTATTGTTTTAAGAGCCGCCAAAAAAGAGGAAAAGGAGCCGGCACTGCCTCCGATTGATCGCATCATCGAGGACATAAAGCGGCAGGGAATAGTTTTTGGTATCGACAGAGATGCAGTATCCAGGGCCTTTTCCGTAGATTGCGGGAAAGAGGTAGTTATTGCACAGGGAATACCTGTTACACCGCCTGTAGATGAAAGGATTGAGTATATTTTTCTGAGCAGCCAGGAAGAAACTGAGGAGAAAATTATTCCGGAGAATGCAGATCGCGTCGATTACCGGGAGCAAAGAAAATACTTTTGCGTCGAGCCGGGCGAAGTTCTTGCCCTAAAGCATCCGCCGCAGTTTGGGAAACCTGGGATGAATGTCTACGGGGAAGCAGTAGAACCTCCCTTGCCGAAATTCCAAGAGATTCGGGTAAAAGATAACGTCCGCCTGATGGAGGCGGGAAAAAAAGCGGTTGCCGTTAAGAGCGGGAGGCCGGTTTTGAAAAACGGTTTCCTCTTCGTTTTGCCTTTGCTTGTAATCGAAGGCAATGTGGACATGTCTACCGGCAACGTTAGTTTTAAAGGGGATGTGGTTATCAATGGTAATGTTCAGGAGGGAATGAAGGTACGGGCTACAGGAATGGTAGAAGTATTGGGAAGCGTGATGAAAGGCTATGTTTATGCAGGGGGGCCTGTGATCATAAGGAAGAATGTCATTGGAGGCTTCGTTTGCGCCGGCGGGGTTCTGGCCGTTTACGAAAAAGCAAAAACGCTCCTCGAAAAGTTGAAAGGAGAACTTGAGCTCATTGAAAGTGTGGTTGCTAAAAAGAACAAAGAGCTGTCCAGCCGTAATGAATTATTAGTCGATTTGCTTGCAACCGCACAAAAGAACCTGAGCCAGATGGCTTCGGCAATTAAAACTTTCACCGAGCAGGTATCCAGGGAACACGGCGAAGCTGTAGATTATTTTTTCATTGAAACTATGAAGGAGATCGAACGAGAACTCAGAACGCCGGGACAGAGGGAAGCCATTAACCGCCTTCAGGAGAAGGTTAATGAAGTGCTTCTGTATTTAAACTCCGGGCCTGCTTCCGATGTGTACATATCTGCTTCTAACTGCCACAATGCAAAATTGGAATCGGCCGGAGCGGTTGTAATTAGGGGTAAAGGGTGCTACCATACAGAAATTTTAGCAGGCGGAAGTGTTTCCGTTATGGGATGCCCCGGTATTTTTCGGGGCGGGCAGATTGTTGCGCGCGGGGATGTGGTGGTAAAAGAATTGGGCTGCCCGGCGGAAACAATCACGAACGTTCAGGTAGCTCCCCATAAAAGGATTAGCGCGGAAAAGGTTTACCCGAATAGCATCCTCCGGGTCGGACCCCAGATTATGAGGATTCAAAAAATGACTCGTTTCGTTGACTTCAGCGGCGGCGATGATTAAAGGCAAACAAGGGCAAACAAGGGGACGGTTCTCTTGTTTGCGAAGACAGCTGGTGATAGAATAAGAGAAAACTGAAAGGGCGGAGGAGAATGCCTAGAACTGCCAGGGAAAAGAGCAGAACAGGGATCTATCATGTTATTGTGAGAGGAATAAACCGCCAGGAGATATTCCACGACGCTGAGGACAATCAGAGGTATTTGGAAATCCTTGAGCGAATCACAAGGGAAACCGGATCCGCCGTGCTGGGGTACTGCTTGATGGGAAACCATCTTCACTTGCTAATACAGGAAGGCCATGAAAGTATTTCGGTTTTTATGAAGCGGTTGGGAACCAGCTATGCACTTTGGTATAACCGGAAGTATGACCGGACAGGACATGTGTTCCAGGATCGGTTTAAAAGCGAAAGCGTGGAGAACGATGCCTACTTACTAACAGTGATCCGGTATATCCATCAAAACCCTGTAAAGGCAGGAATCGTTGAAAGGGCACAGGATTTTCAATGGAGCAGCTGTTCAGCCTATGTTCAGGGAGAAGATCCCTGTAAGCTGGTTCAAACCCGGTTTATACTCGGGCTCTTTGCGGATGACAGGGAAACAGCAAAGCAACGCTTTCTACAATTTATGGAAGAACCCGCTACTGACCGGTGCCTGGAAGTCGGGTCTCAGACAAGGATAAGTGACGAAAGACTGGGGCAAGAAATCAAAAAAATATTAAGAGGCAAACCGGTTAGTATTCTGCAACAGATGGAAAAACCGGAGCGGGATAAAATCCTGCGGAAAATCAAGGAGATAGAAGGAAGTAGCCTCAGACAGATTGCGAGGATAACTGGATTGACTGTCCATACGGTTTATAAAGCGGTTAATAAAGACTGAAGGGAGAGCAAACAGGAGAACCGTCCCGCTGTTTGGGTTATTCGATTTTCAGCACCTTGGCCCCCCGGATCTTGCGGTTTTTCAGCTCCACCAGCGCCAGGTTTGCCTCCTCCAGCCTGTACTCCTGGATCTCCGGCCTGATGGGAATTTCGGCCGCGAGTTCCAGGAACTCCTCCACATCCCGGCGCGTTACGTTGGCGACGCTCTTGATCTCCTTCTCCAGCCAGAGGTGGGTGGGGTAGTCGATTTTTAAAAGAGCTTCTTTGTCCCCCTCCTCTTTTCTGATGGCGTTGATGACGAGCCTGCCCCCTTTTGCCAGGTGCCGCAGGCCCTCCGCCACCGGCATCCAGACCGGGGTGGTGTCGATGGCGCAGTGCAGCTTCTGGGGAGGCTCTTCTCCGAAATCGCCGGCCCAGCAGGCCCCGAGTTCCCGGGCGAAGCTCCTTTCAGTTTCGGTTCTGGAAAAGACGAAGACCCTGGCGTTCGGGAACCTGTGCTTCACCATCTTGAGGACGAGGTGGGCCGAGGCCCCGAACCCCAGGAGCCCCAGGTTCTGCCCATCTTGAAGTCCGGTCAGCCTCAGGGAGCGGTAGCCGATCGCCCCTGCACACAGGAGCGGCGCGGCCTCGGCGTCGGAGAAGAGCCCCGGAATCCGGTAGGCGAAGCCTTCGGAGACTGTGGTGTACTCCGCGTACCCCCCGTGCGCGTCCCTTCCCGTTGCCCGGAAATCGCTGCATAAGTTTTCTTCGCCTCTGAGGCAGTATTCGCACTTTCCGCAGGCGGAGTGGATCCAGGCAATTCCCACCCTTTCGCCGGGCTTGAACCTTCCCGCCCTGCCTCCCGTTTTTTCCACTCTGCCGACGATCTGGTGGCCTAAAATAACGGGGAGGCGCGGGGGAGGGGTCCTTCCCTCAATTTCGTCGATCTCGGTGTGGCAGACCCCGCAGGCCGAAACCTTAACCAGAATTTCGCCTTCCTCCGGGGCGGGGACCGGCAGGTCAACCAGCCTCAGGGGAGCCTCGTTTTCTTCCAGGCTGCAGAGGCGCTCCAACACCATTGCCTTCACTTCCGCTCACCTCTCGATTGAACCTCAGAATTGCCATCCGGGTGTTTAAAGCGCTGGGGCCGTTGCGAATATTGCTGAGATTGCGAGGATGACGCCCAGGAGGAAAAGAAGGAAGAAAATTAAGCCAAGAGGAATGAGAACAACGGCTGCAGCTGCTCCGGTTCTGAGCCGGAGGCTTTCCCGCACCGCAAGGATGTCCAGGACGAGAATCCAGATTCCGAAGCCAAATCCTGCCAGGCCGGCCAGGATGCTTCCGGGCAGCCCCAGCAGAGAGAGCACTGCGGTAAGGGGGATTTCGATGAGGCGGGGTGCTTCCGCGAAGCCCAGGGCGGCCAGAAGCCCGCCTAAGTTGCCGTCTCCTTTGAAAAGCTTCCCGACCGCCAGAAAGATTACCCCCCCTAGAAACCAGACGAGAATTCGGCCTGCAAGAGAGCTGGCGAGGAGAAAAAGAGGGGACTGGAGGAGGTCAAAGGCTGTCGCCAGGAACCCGGGAAATCCCGGCGTCATTTCCAGGCTCGAGGGGAGGGGCGGGGCCTCCTGGGCTGCAGCGGCACTGACCAGTCCCCTGAGGAGCGCCAGTCCTCCCACCAGCAGGAGGGCCTGCCTCCACCATTGTTTTTGGGAGGTTTCCCGAAAGGTCTGCACCGGGGCGGCCAGCGCCCCCGTAATGTACTCCCACATCCGAGATCAGCCCCTTTAATACTTTAATGTGGTAAAGGCGGACGGGAGCGGCCCGGGCAGGAGCCCGTCCGTCTCTCCTGCGGGCCACCTGACGAGAATGCGCCAGGCGCCAAAGGGTTTCAGAAAGTCGAAGAGTCCGGAAGTGCGGTACTCCACCACCTGCGGCTCCCCTTTAATCCCCGCCAGCTTTGCGGCAAGTTTCACGGCGTCCCGGAGGCCTCCCAGTTCGTCCACAAGACCCAGTTCGCGTGCCTGGGCGCCGGTGTAGATCCGGCCGTCTGCCAGGCTCCGCACCCGGTCAAGGGGAAGCTTCCGGCCCCGCGCCACGGCGCGCACGAACTGCTCGTAGGTGTCGTCAACCAGGCCCTGGATGATCTTTTCTTCTTCGGGCGTGAGCGGCCGGGAGGGGGAAAGCATGTCTTTGTGGGGGCCGCTTTTGAAGGTTCGCTCCCGGTAGCCGATTTTCCTGTAGAGTTCCTGGAGGTTCGGGACCGTTGCGATCACTCCGATGCTCCCGGTCACCGTCGCGGGGTCCGCCACGATTTTATCTGCAGCGACACCCGCGTAGTACCCGCCTGAAGCGGCGATGTCCCCGAAGGAGGCCACCACCTTTTTTCCGGCTCTTTTCACCCGCTGCACCTGGGCGTGCAGCTCCTGGGAGGCGGCGGCGCTCCCGCCCGGGCTGTTGATCCGGATTACCACGGCCCGGATCGAGCGGTCCTTTTCAATCCTTTCCAGGTCCCGCAGGGCCTGCTCTGCGGTTGAGCCTGTTCCGAAAAGGGAAGACTGCTGGCCGAAGGCGATCGGCCCCGTCAGGTAAACCACCGCCACATTCCGGCTCGAACCCGGGAAGGCAAGGGGCACCGCCCTGCCCGGCTGCCGGAGCAGGGAGATGATCACCGCTGCCAGGGTGATGGCGGTGCTCAAGGCAACCAGAATAAGACCCGTTCTCTTATAGTTCAAAACCAACCCTCCTTTTCGGTTCCCCGGAAACGGCCCTTGCCGGCGCTCCTTTAGAAATATTATGAGAAGCAGGAATGGCTCATACTAAAGTAATTATTTCCATTTAAAGACTCCCTGGCGGCGTAAAGTCCCTGAGGAGGGCGGCCCGCGAGATCCAGATTACTTTGGGCGTCAGGGCGCGGTGCCCCGATCTGAGGCGCTTCAGACCTGCCGGGTGGTAGCTGACGAGGAGCAGCGACTGCCCCAGGCCGTAAAGGAAGCGGATGAAGGGCTGGAGTTCCCGGACCTCGAAGCCCAGCAGCCGCGCCCCCTGGTGAAAGAGGGTGATTCCGTAGAAGGCCCTGACCTCCTCGGCCACTTTTTTCTGCAGGACGTAGTTTGCAAGTTGGGTCAGGTTCTGCTTCAACGCCCTCTTGACCTGCATGGTCGCCTTGACCTGGCTGTCGCATTTCTGCTGGATTTTGAAAAGCTCCCTGCTGGCGAGGTGGAGTTCTCCCACCAGTTCTCCGGGGGAGATCACCGTGCCGTCCCGCAGCTCTACCGCAGGCCCCCGGTACGGGCGGAGGTTCAACCGGAGGATTCCTCCCGGTTCGATTTCCCGGACGCGGAAGATGCAGCTGTACAGCCTATCCCAGATTTCCCAGAGCGAGAGGAGCAGGTTCCGCCACGTTGTCCGGCCCACGGTTTTTTCACCTTCACTGGAGTTATTAGCTTACGGGGTGTTATTCGTCAGTCTTCCCTCCAGCTCCTGCCCGCGCTTTCATCATTTCCAGGAACGGTGTGATGAGGTCAAGCGGCAGCGGGAAAACCACCGTGCTCGACTGGTCCACGGCGATCTCCCTCAAGGTCTGGAGGTAGCGGAGCTGGATGGTGGCCGGGTGCTGGGAAATAATCCGGGCGGCCTCGGCCAGCCTCTCTGCGGCCTGGTACTCGCCGTCGGCGTGGATGAGCTTCGCCCGCCGCTCCCGCTCGGCCTCCGCCTGGGCCGCCATCGCCCGCTGCATGGTGGGCGGCAGCTCCACATCCTTCACTTCCACAAGGCTCACCTTGATCCCCCAGGGCTCGGTCCCCTCGTCGATGATGCGCTGGAGCCGCTGGTTGATTTCATCCCGGTTGGCCAGCAGTTCGTCCAGCTCCGACTGGCCCAGGACGCTTCTCAATGTGGTTTGGGAAAGCTGGGAGGTGGCCCTGATGTGGTCGAGCACCTTGATCACCGCGTCAACAGGGTTGACAACGCGGAAGTAGACCACTGCGTTCACCTTTACGGTAACGTTGTCTTTTGTGATGACCTCCTGGGTGGGAACATCCATCGTAATCACCCGCAGGTCAACCTTCTGCATCCGTTCAATGACGGGAATCAAGATGATCAGGCCCGGCCCCCTGGCGCCCACGCAGCGCCCGAGGCGGAAGATGACCCCGCGCTCGTACTCCTGCACGATCCGCAGGGAAGCCGCCAGCAGCATGAAAATCAGTACGATTAGAGTTGCCGCAAAACTCCACATAACGCCGCCCGGGATGCCGCGCACCCCGGGCATTTCCCCCTTTCATTCGTTTTTTGTTTCCCCGGAGCATCTTGCCTTCCGGGCTAACCCTTCCGGCGCACCCTCAGGCGCAAGCCTTCGACCCCGGTAATCACCACCTCTTCGCCCGACCGGATCACCTGGTCTTCGGCCCTGGCGTTCCAGAGCTCCCCGGCCACAAAGACGGTGCCTGTTGGGTTCAGGTCTGTCCTGGCGATTGCCGTCTGTCCGAGCAGCCCTTCTTCTCCTGTAGCGACCTGGCGCCTCTGGCCCCGGACGACGGCCGTCACGAGAAGCGCCATTAACCCGGCGAAAACCAGGGCTGTGGCCGCAATCAGCCAGATGCTCACACCGACCCCCGGCGGCCCGTTGCTGAAGAGGATCAGGGAGCCGATTACGAAGGAAACCACCCCCCCTGCCCCCAGAACCCCGTGGCTGACGATGAAGGCCTCGGCAACGAAGAGGCCGAAAGCGAGAACGATCAGAAGCAGCCCTCCCCAGTAAGCGTCAAGTGTTCCAAGTGAATAAAGCCCCAGCAGGAGGGAGATTCCGCCGGCAACACCGGGGAAGATCAGTCCGGGGTGGTAGATTTCCACCATCAGGCCGGCCATGCCGATTGTCAGAAGGAGGTAGGCCAGATCGGGATTGCTGATGGCGAGCAAAAACCTTTCGGCGAAGTTCATGGGGAGCTGCTCGACCGGTGCCGATCTGGTTTTCAGCTCCACCCGGAGCCCGCTCCCCAGGGTGACGCTTTTGCCCTCCAGCTGCCGCAGGAGGTCTTCGAGGTTCCTGGCTCTGAGGTCGATGAGGTTTTCCCTGAGGGCCTCGGCATCGGAAAAGGACCTGCTCTCCCGGACCGCCAGTTCCGCGGCCCGGGCGTTTCTCCCCCGCAGCTGGGCGATAGAGCGCGCCCAGGCCGCGGCATCCTCGGTGATTTTTTCACCGGGGACGCTCGGGGCATCGGGCGGCCCCACCGCAACCGGGTGGGCGGCTCCGATTCTGCTCCCTGGTGCCATTGCAGCAACATGGGCGGCGATGGTGATAAAGGTGCCTGCCGAACCTGCCCAGCCCCCTGCCGGGGAAACAAAAACCACCACCGGAACGCGGGCGTTGAGGATCGCGGTTACCAGCTCCTGGGTGGCGCTGTACAGCCCACCCGGGGTGTTGAGCTGGATGACGCAGGCGGCTGCTCCTTTCGTCTCCGCGGCCCTGAGCGCGCGCTCGCAGTATCTTGCCGTAACCGGGACAATGGGGCCCGTCACGGTTGCCACCAGAACAGGCGCCTGGATTCCCGGAGGGGGAGCGGGCCGCGCCCCGGGACGGCTTTCTCCCGAGAGCAGCAAAAGGAGAAGCAGGAAGGGTATGAGGCGGGAGCGCGGTTTGCCCGGCGGACTTTTCTTTGAACTGACCTGAAGGGGGTGCTTCTTTTTGATGGCCTTCGCCCCTTTCAACCGGATTTTAAATCCTGTTCCCCTTTTCTAATTCTGCATCCCTGCCGCAAATCCTTTTTGGGGCGCTTCTCTTTAGGGGGAATTACCTGGAACGAGGGGCATTTCCCAGGGGGCGGAGATCCGGGAGAGGGCGGCTGGGCCGAAGACCTCCTCAACACTTCCGCTTTTGATCAGGCGCCCGTTGCACATCACGACCACCCGCTGGGCGAGGGCGGGGATCTCGGTGTAGTCGTGGGTGACGAAGAGGGTTGTAACCCTGGTTTCCCTGAGGATGCAGCTGATGTCTTCTAAAAGAGACTTCCGGGTTGGGTAATCGAGGGCTGCGAAGGGCTCATCGAGAAAGAGGAGGCGCGGCTCGAGGGCAAAGGCGCGCGCCAGGTTCACCCGCTGGGCCTCGCCTCCGGAGAGCCGGAGGGCCGGGCGCTTCTTCAGGTGGGCGATCCCTAAGCGGGCGAGCCACTCCTCGGCCCGCGCCCGTGCCGGCCGGGCCGGAATACCCCGGATCCTCAAGCCCGTCATCACATTTCCCAGCACTGTTGTGTCCATGAGCAGAGGTTCCTGGAAGACAACCGCCATCTGGCGGCGCAGGAGAAGGGTGTTCTCACGGGTGGCGGCCGTCCCGTTGAAGTGGAGCCTTCCCTGTGCGGGGCGTTCAAGGAGGGCAAGGGTGAGGAGGAGGCAGGTTTTTCCTGCCCCGTTGGGCCCCACGAGTGCGACAACTTCCCCTTCGAAGAGGGTAAGATCCTCGATGAAAAAGATCTCCCGCCCCTCTTTGACCAGTTTAAGCTGTTCTGCTTTCAGGGCAATTTTTCTTTCCACCGGGGTCACCTCCTGTGCTGCTGAATTCCTGTCAGGACTGCGGTAATCGTAAAAGAAAGCAGAAGGAGGATCACGCTCAGGGCGGCTGCGAGTTCAAAGCGGCCCTTGGAGACCTCGAGGGCAATGGCGGTGGTGAGCACCCGCGTCAGCCCCTTGACGTTGCCCCCCACCATGATCGAGGCACCTACCTCCGAGATCACCCCACCGAAGCCGGCGATTACTGCTGCCAGGAGGCCGAGCCTGGCCTCCCGCAGCAGCAGCCAGAGAAACTGCAGCCGGTTTGCACCCAGCGCCAGGATCTGCAGGTGCATTTTGGGATTGACGGACTGGAGCGCGGCCACCGTAAACCCGGCCACGATGGGAGAAGCAATGATCGCCTGGGCGATGATCATCGCGGCGGGGGTGTAGAGGAGGCCGAGGAAGCCCAGCGGCCCGTGGCGGGTGAGGCAGAGCCATGTGATCAGGCCCACAACCACCGGGGGGAGCCCCATCCCGAAGTTCACCAGGCTGACCACGAGGCCCCGCCCTAAGAACCTGTTCAGAGCCAGCAGGGCCCCGGCAGGAACCCCAATGAGAACGCTGATCAGGGTTGCGGTTCCGGAAACCTGGAAGGTGCGCAGGGTGATCTCCAGCACCTCCGGGTCTCCGGTAATCAGCATTTTCAGTGCGGTGATGATTCCCTCTCCAATGACACTCATGCCCAACCCACCTTGTAAATAAAAGCGTTGCGCTTACTCCTGTACTCCGGTTGGTTGCCAGGCAAGCACTTCCACTCGCTCCTGATTCCGCTCCGGACAGCACCACGGCTTGCTTCGGGACAGTTCTAGGCTGCTGCGGAAAACCTCCGCAACTTTATGTCCATTTATGCCGCGCTTGAACCCGGCGATTCGCCGCTGCTTTATTCGTTTCCGCCGCGTTGAAAGTCCTCGCAGCCTGAACTGTCAACCTCGCGGCGCCGGGTGCTGTTACCCGTCGCTCCATATGTCGCTCGTCAGAAGGCTTGCCTGGCTGTCCGGGTTTGTCCTCGCTTCTCCTGTAATCCGGTCGGTTGCCAGGCAGGAACTTCCACTCGCTCCTGATTCCGCTCCCAGCACTCACTGCTGCTTTATGAGCTGAAAAAGACGCAAAACAGAATATCAGGACAAAGGCCAGTTATGCAACAGAGTTTCGGTGAGTGCTGGGCTTTTAGGATGGTGCCGCCTGCTGCCCGTTACCTGCCGGTTTCGGCTTCGCTTTTTCCGGCGTCAGGGACGAAGAGGGGCTGGCCGTATTTATCCTTGCCGAAATCCCCGATGATTGCCTGGGCTTCCGGAGAGACCATGAATTCCACGAAGGCTTGCGCTCCTGCGGCGTTCACCTTTGGGAATTTTTCGGGGTTCACCTGCATCACATGGTAGATGTTGAGCAGGATCTTGTCCCCCTCCACCAGGATGTCGAGCTTGATGTTTTTCTGCTGGGCGAGGTAGGTTCCCCGGTCGGCCAGGGTGTACCCTTTTTTCTCCGAGGCGACGAGCAGGGTCTGTCCCATCCCGGCCCCCGACTCCTGGTACCAGCTCCCGCCCGGCTTGATTCCGGCACTTTTCCAGATGTCGAGCTCTTTCTTGTGGGTGCCGGACTCGTCCCCCCGCGAGATGAAGGTGGCGCCTTTCCGGGCGATCTTCTTGAAGGCTTCGGCGGCGGACTTCTCACCCTTGATCCCTGCGGGATCCTCCGCCGGCCCCACGATCACGAAGTCGTTGTGCATCACCAGCCTGTAGTTGGTCACCACTCCGGCATCTACCAGTTCCTTTTCCGATTTCGGGGCATGGGTGAGGAGCACGTCTGCCTCTCCTTTTTTCCCCATTTCCATCGCCTGCCCCGAGCCCACGCCTATAGGCTTCACCTTGTAGCCGGTTTTTTCTTCAAACTTTGGGATCAGGACGTCCAGCAGCCCGGTGTCCACGGTGCTGGTGGTTGTGGCGAGAATCACGTCTTTAACCTCCGGCGCGGCGGCCTGCCGCCCGGCGCAGCCTGCCGCCAGGCCGAGCAGGAACAGGAAAACAATTCCCATTATCCATTGTCTCTTCAACCTCATGTCGTCAGGCTCCTTTCTTCAAGAATACCGGTTAATCGTCTCGTTAAAAAATATTCACCTAGAGTTTCCAGCCTTCCCTAGAGCTTTAATCCTTCTTAACAATTCCGGCTTTCACCCCCTTTGCGTAAAATAGTTACCGGGGGTGCGGGGGGTGCTGTGCTCAAAAAAGGCCGGGCTGCGGAAATGCAGGCCCGGCCTGAGACGAACTTTGTCCTGCTCCCCTTTCCGCACTGGGAGGCGCACCCGTTTCCAGGTACACCCTGACGGTCCGACCGCCATAGCGCAAGCCACAGGCCGGTGGACTCGGAGAACCTCATCTCTGAATGCATTCGACATGAAGATTAGAATTCCTGCCTGAATCTGATACAACCCTGGGAAATCTTGCCTTGTAAGGCTTCCAGAACGCCGAAACCGGTTTTGCTAACCTTTACTGACGGTGCCCCTGCTAACAGGGTCCGCGGAGCCGCCGAAGACCTGCTCTGTGGTCCGCACGGCCTTCTAACTGCTTCCAGATAAACCTTAAAGTCCCTGGACATATTCCACCCCTGAAAGAATCCGTGACTTAAGGCGAGGTTTTATGTCCTCTGCAAGAACAAGGTCCACTTTTCTTCCGAACAGGTCTTCGAGAAAAAACTTCAAACCAAAGTAGTTATCGAAGCTTTTTTCTGAGAGCTCCACCAGGAAATCAATGTCGCTTTCTTTGTTGGCAGTGCCCCTAACAACTGAACCAAAAACCCCTATCCGACGGACGCCGTACTGCTTGAGAATGCTGGCGTGTTTTTCTAAAGTTTTAAGAATGAATTCTTTACTTAACTGCCCCGGTATTTTGACTTTTTGTTTGATTGTTTTTCCTAACAACGTATTCACCTGCCTTTGTTGTTTATCGTAGCACATTTTGACCTTTTGTGCTATCACCGGGGATCGTTAACCGACCGAGGCTGTACCAGTTTTCATAGTTTCCAGCTTCTCTCGTTATTTCAACGCTTCTTTCGAAATTCGGTTTTTCCGGGAATTCACGGCCCCCGGTGCCGCCGGTGGAAATTGACTTCTGGTTCCACATATGATACCATTATTCAGGCGGTGATGGCAGATAACCAGGTTCGAAAAACTTTACGCTAAAATCGCGAACAATCCAGAAGATGTTAAGTTTGAAGAACTGGACAGACTGCTCAGGCGCTATGGTTTTGAACGCAGGCAGCCCCGCAAAGGCTCCAGCCACTACAGTTATCATCACCCGAAGCTGCCGGACATCTTGACCATTCCGTACGCCAGGCCGATCAAGGCCGTATACATTAAGCAGGCTCTTGCGGCTATCGAAAAATTGAAAGAGGGGAGCGAATAGAGTATGAAGGATTTGAATTATTACCTCAACCTGGACTACGAGATCAGGCTCAGGCGGCTTTCCGAAGCAGAAGGCGGCGGCTGGGTTGCAGAGATTCCTATCCTCCCCGGATGTATGTCCGACGGCGAGACTGTCGAAGAAGCCGTCAAAAATCTCGGAGATGCCAAGAAGGTCTGGATTGAAACCTGCCTCGACCTGGGCCGGGAGGTGCCGGAGCCTGCAGCGGAAAACTACTCCGGCCAGTTGAGAATCCGGATGCCCAAATCTCTCCACAGGGCATTATCGGAAAAAGCGAAAGAGGAAAACGTCAGTCTGAACCAGTACATCGTCTACCAGCTGGCGCGGGCAACAGGCTTGAATTTCTGAATCCGAGGATTATCTCCTCAAACCATGCTGCGGTCACCCAAAACAGTTCGGCCCCGTGAACGTCTCTGAAAAAGAAACAAAAAAGGACCGCCTTCACCGCGGTCGCGCCCCCTTTTTTCTTACTGCCGTTCTTTGCTGTTTTCTTCGGCGAGGGCCTTCTCTCCTGCTTTGATCAGCTTTCTTACCATGTTGCCTCCGATTTTCCCCGCCTCCCTCACCGTGAGCTCATCCCCGGCGTTGGCGAGGTCGTCGTCGAGGCCGAGCTCGCGGGCGGTTTGCCACTTCAGGCGCTCGTGGGCATCCATTTCCTTCCCTCGTTCCCTGTCTTTCGGCATTTTGCCATCACCCCCTTGTTAGCTTTCCTCGCCGGCCGGAAAAATATGAGCGAATTTCCTCCAGGCAATTGCTGCCGGTTCCTCCAGGTGATAGAATTGCTTTGAAGGGCACCGGCGTGATGATGTCCGCGCAGGCCGGTGGGAGCGCCGGATAGATAAAAATGCAAGCAAAACGAGGGAAGGAGCAATTCGAGTGAAAAGAGAGCGTCTGATGACCTGCCTTCTTTTTGGGATTCTCCTTGTTTTCGCCCTCTTTTGGGCTGCAGGATGCAGAAAACCTGAGCCAGGGCAGGCTCCTCCTCCTGCCCGCGAGGAGCCCCGAATCCTCGATCCCCTCACGGGGCGGCAGGTGAAGCGGGTCGTGCCGCTGCTGGCAGTAATGGTGGACAACCTCGCTGCGAGCAGGCCCCAGACCGGGCTGGGGGAGGCGGGGGTCGTTTACGAGATCGAAGCCGAGGGGGGAATTACCCGGTTTCTCGCCCTCTACGCCGGGGACCCGCCGGAGAACGTCGGCCCTGTCCGGAGCGCCCGGACCTATTTCCTGCACCTCGTCCAGGAGTGGGACGCGTACTTTGCTCACATCGGGGGCTCTGCCGATGCCCTGGCAAACATCAGAAGCTGGGGGATCGAGGACCTCGATGACTTTAAAAACAGCCCCGGCTTCTGGAGGGACAGAACGCGGCGGGCGCCGCACAACGCTTATTTGAATGTGGCCAGGGCGCTTGCAGGGAAGGCGCCCAAAGGCCTTTACAGGGATTGGGTTTTTCAGGAGGCACCGGCCGGCCCTCCCGATTACCGTGAAGTTTCTTTTTGCTACGGCCGGGGCTACCGGGTAACCTACCGGTTTTCTCCGGAGCGGAAGGAGTACCTGCGCTTCATCAACGGCGTTCCCCACACCGACCGGATTACGGGGCGCCAGCTTGCCGCGGCCAACGTGGTGCTCCAGTACGCCCCGCATACTTACCTGGGAGACGCCCTGGGCCACATTGAGGTTGGCCTCATCGGCCGGGGGGAGGCGGAGTTCTTCCTGGCCGGAAAGCACCTCGAAGGAACCTGGGAAAAGCCGGGGGCTTTGGCCCCGACGAAGTTTTACGACAGGGAGGGGCGGGAGATCCGCTTCGTGCGGGGAAGCACCTGGATTCACGTGCTCCGCCCCGGGGCGCCGGTAACGCGGAACCGGCCGGAGGGGGATTAGGCCCTCCTAGTGCTGGTGAGCCTCGCGGGGCTGCGCCAGCTGCCGCCCGAGCTTGATCGCTTCCTCAAAAAGGAGTGGGGCAAGGGAGAGCCCGGCTACGGCCAGCCATGCTTCTGCTCCCAGGGGGATGGTTTTAAAGATCTGTTGCAGGGGTGGAAGGAGCATTGCCAGGAGCTGGAGTCCGCCGGAGATCAGGGCGGCACCCAGCAGGAACCTGTTGCTCCAGGGCCCGATGCGGAAAAGGGAAAGGCGGAGCGACCGCACGTTGAAGGAGTGGACGATCTGGGCGAGGGCGAGGGTTCCGAAGGCCATGGTTCTGCCCCGGGGGAGCAATTCCGCTTCCCCCTGGTAGCCGAGCCAGAAGGCGAGAAGGGAAAGGGCGCCGATCAAAAGGCCCTGCCGCATAATGTAATACCCCATTTTCCCGGCGAAGATCCCGGCGCGAGGAGAGCGGGGCGGCCGGTCCATAATTCCTGGCTCCGGGGGGTCGATCCCCAGGGCGAGGGCAGGAAGCCCGTCTGTAACCAGGTTGATCCAGAGGATCTGGAGGGGAAAGAGGGGGCTTGGCAGCCCCAGCGCAATGGCCGCGAAAATGGCAATCAGCTCGCTGCTGTTGCAGGAAAGAAGGTAGTGTACGGTCTTCCGGATGTTGGAAAAGATTACCCTTCCCTCCTTTACTGCCGCAACAATGGTTGCGAAGTTGTCATCGGCCAGCACCATGTCGGCGGCTTCTTTCGCCACATCGGTTCCCGTGATTCCCATTGCTGCTCCGATATCTGCCCGGCGCAGGGCGGGGGCGTCGTTTACCCCGTCCCCGGTCATGGCCACCACCTGATCCTTCTTTTTAAAGGCTTCCACAATGCGGACCTTGTGTTCCGGGGCAACCCGGGCGTAAACGGAAACCCGGCCTACCCGCTCCTGGAACTCCTCATCTGAAAGCCTGTCCAGTTCGGTTCCGGTCAGGACGAGTTCCCCCTCCTCGTAAATTCCCAGTTCCCGGGCAATGGCGAGGGCCGTGATTTTGTGGTCGCCGGTGATCATCACCGGCTTGATCCCGGCGCGGCGGCAGACCTCCACCGCTTCTTTCGCCTCGGGGCGGGGGGGATCGATCATGGCCGCAAGCCCTACGAAGACCAGGCCCTGCTCGACTTCCTCGGGGGTGAGGGTTTCCGGAAGGTTTGCCAGCGGCCGGAAAGCCACACCCAGGACCCTGAGGGCCTGGGCGGCAAGCCTCTCGTTCTGGGAGTTCAGCTCCCGTTTGATTTCCTCCGTCAGCGGGAGGATCCGCCCCTCCCGGAGATGGTGGGTGCTGCGGGTGAGAATGACGTCGAAGGCGCCTTTGGTGAAGGCCAGGTACGGTTCTTTAACGAGTTCCCGGGCCCGGTCTGCGGGGTGGATCGTGGTCATCAGCTTCCGTTCCGAGTCGAAGGGGATTTCCCCGAGCCTGGGGTAAAGCTCTTCCAGTTCCCTTCTGGTCAGTCCCGCCTTCCGGGCTGCCACCACGAGGGCGCCCTCGGTGGGGTCGCCCAGCACCCTCCACTTCCGGTGCGGAGCGAGATCGGCTTCGGCTCCTTTCCCGGCGGCAGGGTTTTCCGGTGCCTCCTCTTCCAGAACCAGGTCGGCGTTGCTGGCGAGGGCTCCGGCAGTCAGCAAGAGTCTCAGGTCCCGGTCTCCGCGGGGATCGATCTCGTTTTCTCCGCTGGAGAATTTTCCCTCCGGGATGTAGCCCTCTCCGCTCACCTTCACCAGCCGCCCTCCGGCATAGAGGTACCTGACGGTCATCTCGTTTTTCGTGAGCGTCCCGGTTTTATCCGAGCAGATCACGGTTGCCGAGCCCAGGGTTTCGACTGCAGGGAGCTTTCTGATAATCGCCTTGCGCCTTGCCATCCGCTGGACGCCCAGGGCGAGCACCATGGTGACCACCGCCGGGAGCCCCTCGGGGATTGCGGCGACCGCAAGGCTCACCGCAATGAGAAACATCTCGAAAGGGGGGATCTGGCGCAGGAGGCCGGCTCCGAAGATCACTCCGCACAGGAGCACCGCAATTCCTCCCAGCCACTTGCTGATTTCTTCCAGTTTGCGCTGGAGGGGCGTCTGCTCCCGGGGCATTTCTTCCAGCATCCCGGCAATCTTTCCGATTTCTGTCCTCATGCCGGTTGCAACCACGACGGCGGTGCCGTTTCCGTAGGTTGCGGTTGTTCCCATGAAGACCAGGTTGGTGCGGTCTCCGATCCCGATTTCCTCATCGGGCAGGAGCAGGGCCTGTTTTTCCACCGGTTCCGATTCGCCGGTGAGCGCCGATTCGTCCACCTTCAGGTTCGTGCTGGAGATGAGGCGCGCGTCGGCAGGGATGAAGTCTCCTGCTTCGATCAGGATCAGGTCCCCGGGCACGACTTCCCGGGTGGCTACTTCCTGCTTTTCACCCGCCCGGATCACCCGCGCCCTGGGGGCGGCCAGTTTCTTTAAGGCCTCCAGGGACTGCTCTGCCCGGTACTCCTGGATGAATCCGATGCAGGCGTTCAGGATCACAATTGCAAGGATCACCCCTGCATCGAGGACTTCGCCTACCGCGGCAGAGACAACGGCGGCCGCCACCAGCAGGAGGACGAGGAGCTCCCGGAACTGGTCGAAAAACATCTGCCAGGGGGGCCTCTTCTTCGTCTTCGCCAGTTCGTTGTAGCCGGTTGTGGCGAGCCTTTCCCGCGCCTGTTCCGGGGTAAGTCCCCGTTCCAGGTTAGTCTCCAGCTTTGCCGCGATTTCTTCAGGTTCTAGGCTGTGCCAGTACATAAGCAGCATCCCTCCGTACACTCCCCGTGGGACGGGCAAATCAGATTATCCTTCCCGGACCTCCGGCCGGCTGCCCTTGCTGGTGCCAATTTCTCTGCCTCCTTAAAATAAGATTTCCTTCCCGGAAAGAATTACTCCGGCATCAGGTTTAGGCTGCAGCGAAGAAGGTGCCGGAAAACGAAAAAGACCTCTGTCCCGGTACGGCAAACATTCACCACCAGAACAAAGGTCTTGCACCCAAGCGCCTGCTTGGAGCCAGGGCGGCGCGTGGTCTTTTGCGCGTCCTGACGCCCGGGCTCACAGGGCTGCTGCCCTGCGGGCTACTCCCCTTTCCCTCGGCAAGTTTTAATTGATCTTATCCGGTAAATCTTTCCCTGTCAAGGGGCTGCTGGACGGCTGCCTTACGTTAAAACCCGCGCCGGGGGAGGATGCTGCGGGCCAGTGCTGCGGCTGCCGCGATCTTGACGAGGTCTCCGGAAATGAAGGGAAGCGTGCCGAGCATGAGGAGTTCCCTGAACGAGTGCGTTCCGGTCGCGTGGCCCAGCCAGAGCAGCCCCGGGCCGTGGATGAGGATGAAGTTGGCGGCCAGCATCACCAGAATCAGGCCCGGAAGCCGGCGCGCAAAGGAGTAACGGTCGCACATGAAACCCGTGAAGCATGCAGCCACGATGAAGCCGGCAAGGTAGCCGCCGGTCGGCCCTGCCAGCGCCGCCAGCCCGCCGCTTGCTCCGGCGAACCAGGGCACTCCCGCCCCGCCAAGCAGGAGGTAGAGCGCCGAACTCAGAAAGCCCCCGTCGGCGCCCAGCAGGACGCCCGTTAAAAGCACGGCAAAGGTCTGCCCGGTGATGGGAACAGGAGTCCAGGGAAGGGGGATCTTGATCTGGGCCGCCAGGCCGATGACCGCAGCACCGAGCAGGCTCAGCGCCAGCTTCACCGGAAGGGCCGTTGTTTTCCGCCGGTGGAATACCTCCCACCGCAAATTCTCCAGTTTTTCCCAGGTGCTTACCGCCAAAGACAATCCCTCCCAGAAATTTTCTTTCATTTTACCCTGGCGGCCCCAAAAAGTCAACCAGGCAGACAGTCAGGAGTTGACGTTTTGCTGCGGGCCCAGTTATATTTTACTTTATTCTCACGAGCAACAAACAAAAGGATCTGAGCTAAGTTTGGTGCCCCGGAAACTGGGGACAACTCAGATAAAAGGATACTAAGGATGCATGGTGGGTGACAGGAAAAAATTAGAGCCCCCCGGTGGGAGCCGGGGGGCCTTGCGGCAGTCTTGCGCTGCCTGCTGGTTTAGCGCTCTGGTTTTAGTACTCCATGTCCGGGCTGGGGTAGGGTGGGGTCTTTTCCTTCTTCTGGGGAATTTCTGTGACCAGCGCCTCGGTGGTCAGGAGCATGGAGGCGATGCTGGCCGCGTTCTGGAGCGCGCTCCGGGTGACCTTTAACGGGTCGACGATGCCCGCCTTCACCATATCCACGTAGTCTTCGGCCATGGCGTCGAAGCCGATTCCCGGCTTTTCGTTCTTGACGCGCTCGATGACGACCGAGCCTTCGAAGCCGGCGTTTTCGGCGATCTGCCGGAGCGGTTCTTCCAGGGCGCGGCGCACGATCTTGACCCCGACCAGCTCGTCGCCCTCAGCCTTAATTTCGTCTAAAGCGGGGATGATGTTAACGAGAGTTGTGCCTCCGCCGGGGATGATCCCTTCCTCAACCGCAGCGCGGGTTGCAGAGAGGGCATCCTCGATCCGGTGCTTCTTCTCCTTAAGTTCGGTTTCGGTGGCGGCTCCCACCTTGATTACGGCGACGCCGCCGGCCAGCTTCGCGAGGCGCTCCTGGAGCTTTTCTCTGTCGTAGTCGGAGGTTGTTTCCTCGATCTGGGTCTTGATCTGGTTGACGCGCGCCTTCACGGCGTCGGAAGAGCCATAGCCTTCAACGATGGTGGTCTTCTCCTTGCCGATCTTGACCTTCTTCGCCCGGCCGAGCATGGAGATGTCAACGTTTTCAAGTTTGTAACCCATGTCTTCGGAAATGAAGGTGCCGCCTGTTAAGATCGCAATGTCCTCCAGCATGGCCTTGCGGCGGTCTCCGAAGGCTGGCGCCTTCACGGCCGCGCAGGTTAAAATCCCCCGCAGCTTGTTGACCACCAGGGTGGCGAGCGCTTCGCCCTCCACGTCTTCGGCAATCACCAGGAGCGGCTTGCCGGTCCGGACGACCTTCTCCAGGAGGGGGAGGAAGTCCGCGATGGCGGAGATCTTCTTCTCGTGGATCAGGATGTAGGGCTCTTCAAGTTCTACTTCCATGGCTTCGGGGTTGGTGATGAAGTAGGGGGAGATGTAGCCGCGGTCGAATTCCATCCCTTCCACGACTTCAACTGTGGTCTCGATTCCTTTTGATTCTTCAACGGTGATGACCCCGTCTTTGCCCACTTTGTCCATCGCTTCGGCGATCAGGTTTCCGATTTCTTTGTCGTTTCCGGCAATGGCGGCGACGTGGGAGATTGACTCCTTGGTCTCTACCGGGATGCTGTACTTCTTCATTTCTTCGACCGCCTTTTCGACGGCCCTGTCAATCCCGCGCTTCAGGAAGATGGGGTTTGCGCCGGCGGTGACGTTTTTCAGGCCCTCGGTCACGATTGCCTGGGCGAGCACGGTTGCCGTTGTCGTCCCGTCCCCGGCAACGTCATTGGTCTTGGAGGCGACCTCCTTGCAGAGCTGGGCCCCCATGTTTTCATAGGGGTCTTCCAGTTCAATTTCCTTGGCAACGGTTACTCCGTCTTTGGTGATAGTTGGAGAGCCGAATTTCTTCTCCAGCACAACGTTCCGGCCTTTAGGCCCCAGCGTTGCTTTTACAGCCTCCGCCACAATGTTGACGCCTCTTTCGAGCTTGCGCCTTGCGTCGACGTTGAAAATGATCTGCTTGGCAGCCATCAGTTGATTACCTCCTCGATTTGAAATTCAGCGGCAGTTCGAAATTTTATTCTTTAACGGCCAAAATGTCGCTTTCCCGCATGATGAGATACTCGACACCTTCGATTTTGACCTCGGTGCCTCCGTATTTTGCGTAAACTACCCTGTCGCCCACCTTCACTTCGGGCTGAACACGGGTTCCGTTTTCAAGGAGACGACCCGGCCCCACGGCGATCACTTCTCCCTCCTGGGGCTTTTCCTTCGCGGTGTCGGGCAGGATGATCCCTCCTTCTGTTTTTTCCTCCCTTGAGAGAGGCTTCACCACCACGTGGTCACCAAGTGGCCTCAGCATTAGCAACCCTCCTTAGGAAAATGGTTTGTTTTGCTGAAAGGTTTCTGTGCAGCTGTTAGCACTCTCTGAAGTTGAGTGCTAATAAATCTATGATAAATATACAGATTAAGGTGTTCCTTGTCAACACTTTTTTGAGAGCACGTTAACAACGTTAGCAGCCCCAGGCCCGGGAAATGTTTCCGGGTTTTCCAGCAGTGATTATGTCCCTTTCGCCGGATTTTTAACCTCTGTTCTTCCTGCCAGTTGGGCAATGATTGCCGTGAGATTCCCTTTTTCCCTGCTGCAGAGCGGGCAGGAACCCAGGCAGAGGTAGAGGTCCTCCACCCTTTCTCCCTTTTTCTTCAAATCTGCGAGGAGTTTTTCGATGACAGCACCCATTTGGGAGAGGGGCGCGCCGGAAACGATTGTGTAAAAGCGCCCCCGGAGGCGGCGGCAGGAGGCGGGCGGGGGGCCGGTCCGGTGCCGGTCCTGTATCCCCTGGGGGAGCCGGACCTCGAGAAAAATTTCCCCCCGGAACAGGCCGCTCTTGAGGAGAATCAGGGCATCTGGTGCAACGATGTAGCCTTTTCCCTTGGCCTCGGTCATTGCCCGGGAAATGTCTTCGTTGTAGGCAAGGGGGTTGTGCAGGGCCATGCGCGTGGGAACGTGGTAAAAGAACCTGGGCTCTTCCCAGCGGTGCTCCCTTTCATGCCAGTCTTCCGGTTCCAGTTTCTGGCAGTAGCAGGTTCCAAACATGAATTCCTCTCCTTTTCTAGGATTTACAAAACTGCCTTTTTCTTTCTCGGGTCCGGAAAAGAAAGCTTTGTAGATAATTTTAGCATAAACCGGCAAGATAAGAACGCTCGGGTTGAGAGAAACCGGCGCGGACGAACCGGGGTCGTCGGGGGTTCCGGAGAAGCGGGACGTATGATAAAATAATCTAGACTATTTACGGGAGAGAAGGTCGGAGGATCCGTGGGGAAAACTTATCAAATCAAGATCTGCGGCATTACAAACCGGGCGGATTTGGAGGCTGTTGGAGAAGCGGGCGTCGACTGGGCGGGGGTGATTTTGGAGGTTTCTTCTTCACCCCGGCGCCTCGGTTTTGAAGAGGCCCGCGCCCTGGTGCGGAATTCTCCCCTTCCCGTGTTGATCTTAACCGACCGGAGCGATTTTGCATCCCTGTCCCGGATCGGGACGGAGATTTCCCCTTACGGCCTGCAGCTGCTGGCGGAGCCCCACCCCGACCTGATCCGAAGGCTTCGGGATGCTTTCCCTTCTCTCGCGATCTGGCAGTCCTTTCACCTCCCTCCTGCCGGAAGTTCCGGGGCAAACCTTTCTTCTGCCGCGCTCGCAAAAATGATGGCCTGCTGCTTTCGGGCCGGGGCCCAGGCTGCGGTCCTGGATACGGCGGTCAGGCGGGGGGATGTTTTGCAACGCGGGGGGACGGGTTTGCAGCACGACTGGGAACTGGCGCGTCTTCTTGTTGCAGAAGCGCCCGGCCCCGTTTTTCTGGCCGGGGGGATCAATCCGGAGAACGTCCAGGCGGCCCTGGATCTTGTAAACCCTGCCGGGGTGGATCTTTCCAGCGGGGTCGAAACCTTCCCCGGGAAGAAGGACCCTTCAAAGATCCGGGATCTCGTGCAGCGGGTGAGAAATTATAAAAGGCAGGAAAACCTGTAATCCCGGCGCAAGGCATTCAAAGATGAGAACAGAAAAAGAGGAGGGCTAATCGTGAAGGCCGCAGTAATGTACGGAAAAAACGACATCAGGCTTGAGGAGGTTCCCGATCCCTGCCCGGGGCCCGGCGAGGTGGTGCTCCGCGTCCGGGCTGCAGGGATTTCGGCCGACGACATCAAGAGCCTCCTGGGCCAGGGGGCGCCCCGCAGGCTTCCGCAGATTCTGGGGCATGAAGTTGCCGGTGAGATTGCGGCCGTGGGGAAACATGCGGCCGGCTTCGAGAGCGGCCAGAGGGTTGTGGTTTTCCCTTATGCGTTTTGCGGGAGGTGCGACTACTGCCTGCAGGGCCGGCAGAATCTGTGCAGCCAGAGGTTTGGGCTGGCCGACGGGATCACCGGGGGGTTTGCAGAGTATGTGCTGATCCCGCGCCAGATCGTGGCGCACGGGGGGATTCTTCCGATCCCTGAGCATTTAAGCTTTGAGGCCGCCGCGCTTACCGAACCCCTGTCCTGCTGCGTGGCAGCCGCCCGCACCAACCGGGTGGCTCCCGGAGCCCGCGTGGTGGTCGTGGGATCGGGCCCGATGGGGCTCCTTCACCTCAAGGTGAACAAGGAAAAAGGGGCGCAGGTGATCATGATCGACAAGCTGGCCAGACGCTTGAATTACGCCGCCCAGATGGGCGCCGACGAGGTGATTGACGCCGGGCGGGTTGATCCCGTGAAAGAAGTCAAGAAAATAACGCGGGGCGACGGGGCGGAGGTTGTGATCATTGCTCTGGGCATCCCCGAGGTGATCGAAGCATCCCTGCCGATGGTGCGGAAAGGCGGGATCCTGAACATTTTCGGGGGGCCCGCGGCGGGTTTCATCCAGCTCGACCCTGCCCGTATCCGCAACGAAGAGATCGTGATTACGGGGAATTTCGCCTCCACCCCGGCCGATTTCGAGGCCGCCCTAAAGCTGCTTGGGGAGGGAAGGATTGTTGTGGATGACCTGATTTCGGACCGGTTTCACCTGGACCAGGTGCAGGATGCCATTTCCCGGGCCAAGCAGCAGGATATGCTGAAAGGAGTCTTTGTTCTGCCGTAAAAGTTTCGGCTGCGAAAAAGAAAAAAGCGCATGATGCCGCCTCCGCCGGAATAAAATACTTCTAGAAGAAAGCAGGGGAGGTGGTCCCGTGCGCTTAATTTTTTTAAGGAGGCATGTCCTGCTGCGTTGGGGAGCCGTTGCCGGGATGGTTTTCCTGGCCGGGATCTTTTGTTGCACCGGGCTGGCGGGGCGGGTCGCCGGCGTTCTGGCAGGGCTCGACCGGGAGGTTCCCATTTACGCGGTTGATACGAAAGAAAAAAAGCTCGCCATTTCCTTTGATGCGGCCTGGGGGGCCGATTACACCCCTCGCTTGCTGGAGATTTTGAAAGAACACGACCTGAAAACGACCTTTTTTCTGACCGGAATCTGGGTGAAAAAATACCCGGAAGTGGTGAAGAAAATCGCTGCCGCAGGGCACGAGCTGGGGAACCACAGCACAACCCATCCCCACTGCGCCTCCCTGTCTCAGGAGGAGCTGAAAAAGGAGCTGCTGGAGAACGAAGAGATGATCTACAGGTTGACCGGGAAGCGGACGCGGCTTTTCCGCCCTCCGTTCGGGGAATACAGCAACGATGTGATCCGGACCGCCCGCAGCCTGGGGTATGAGGTCATCCAGTGGAGCGTCGATTCCCTGGACTGGCAGGAAGCCGGCGCCGAGGCGGTGGTCGACCGTGTTCTGCAGCTTGCCCACCCCGGCGCCATCGTGCTCTTTCACAACAACGCCCGGTACACCCCCGAGGCGCTTCCGGTCATCCTCAAAGAGCTCAAGGAGCAGGGCTACAGGATTGTACCCATCTCCGAACTCCTCATCAAGGGAGAATACTACATCGAAAGGCACAGCGGAATTCAGAAGAAGAAACGCTCCTAAAACTCCCGGGGCTTGCAGATGATCTCCTTGATCTTGGTGTCGAAGAAGTTGTTGGAATGGGCAGGGACGATGACCACTGCAGTGTCGGCGCCGGTCCCGGAGCCTCCAACTGCGATCACCTCTTCCCCGTAGGGGATGAGTCCGGCATCAAGGGCCATTCCGGCAATTTCCACACAGACCTTCACGCCCTGTCCGAACATCCGGAGCGTCTGGGCGATGATTTCCGCCGGGTAGACGCCGCCGAACTTATTGCGCAGGGCGCGGTCGACCCCCGCCAGGAGGTGGGTGGTGGTCAGGATTTTCACGCCTTTGTCCTGCAGGCGCTGCCTCACCTGGGCGGACATCTCGTCCTCCCCGGGCCCCGTGAACCCCACGTGGTGGGTGACGCAGACCACCTCCAGGCCCTTGTCCAGGAAGTGCTCAACAGTAAAGCCGCTGTTGGAGGCAACCACGAGGTGGCGGATCTTGAGTTCCTGCGCTCTCTTCACGGCCAGTTCCGCCGTTGCTGCAGTGTTCACCCGCCCCTTCTGTTCCCAGTACATTCTTTTCACTCCCTCAACTTAAATTTTGAGCTGCATTCACGCCGCTTCGAGCAGCACCGGCAAAGGATCGATGATCCAGTCATCCGGATTCCTTGCAGAGCGTCCAGGCTCGCTCTCCGGCTAAAATTTATTTTAAGGGTGATCTGGAGGCAATGCAAGCTTCCGGGGCGGGCAATCCTGGCCTGGCGGGAAGCAGGGAACTGATGCGGCCGTGATGTAGATGGGAAGAAGGCGCCGGAAAGAGGAAGAACCCGGGCGGGGCAAGAAATAATAAACTCCAGGAGATGGGTCCATGATCAGAAGAAAGATCTTTGCCCTGGCCTGGCCGGCTGTGCTGGAAATGATGCTCTACATGCTCCTGGACATCGTGGATGTGGCCTTTGTGGGCCGTCTCGGCCCCCGGGCCCTGGCTGCCGTCGGTCTGGGTGCGCAGCTTTATTTTTCGGCTCTTTTCGTTTTTTCTGCCCTGGCGGCAGGAGCAACCGCCCTGATCGCCCGTGCCGTCGGAGCCGGGGATCGGGAGCGGGCGAGCCGGGTCGCGGGGCAGGCCCTCTTCCTTGCCCTTTTGATCGGAGCAGGGTTCGGGCTCGTCGCGCTCTTTTTTGCCCCGCAGATCTTGAACCTGTTTCGCTTTGAATTCCAGGTCCGGCGGCTTGCGGCCGGCTACCTCCAGATCGCCGGGACCCCTGCTGCTTTTGCCCTTTTGCTTTTCGTCGGCAACGGAATCTTTCGGGGCGCCGGGCTCACCAAAATCCCCCTGCTGGTTGCAGGGTTCACCAATCTCCTTCACGTTGGGGCAGACTACGTTTTGATCTTCGGGAAATTCGGTTTCCCTGCTCTGGGCGTCCGGGGCGCGGCCCTTGCCACGGCCTTTGCCCAAACCGTGGGGTGCATCCTGGTTTTGTACCTGCTGGCCTCGGGGCTGACCCCTCTCAGGGTCCGCTTTACCGATTTCATCAGCATCGATAGGGTGTTGATCTCCAGGATTTTCAAGCTGAGCGTTCCTGCAGGTTTCGAAGAAGCGCTTCTCAGCCTGGGCAGAATTGTCGGGAGCCTCATGCTGGCCGGCCTGGGCACTCTGGCCTTTGCCGCGCACCAGGTGGCGCTGACGGCAGAATCCCTGTCCTACATGCCCGGCTACGGCTTCGCGGTGGCCGCCACCACGCTGGTGGGGCAGAGCCTGGGGGCGCGAAAGTACGCCCAGGCGCACCGCCATGGCTGGGAGGCCGCGAAAATCGCCCTTCTTGTGATGTGCGGAATTTCCCTTACATTTCTTTTTCTTCCGGAGTATGTGATCCGGGTTTTTGCCCGGGACCCGAGTGTGGTTGCCCTGGGCTCCCTGTGCCTCCGGATTGCCGCCTTCGAGCAGCCGACCATTGCTCTGGAGATGGTTCTGGCCGGCGCCCTGCGGGGGGCGGGGGATACCCGCACCCCGATGTTGATTACGGTCCTGAGCACCTGGCTCCTGCGCCTTCCCCTTTTCTACCTCTCGATTTACGTTTTTTCCTTTGGGCTTCCCGTCATCTGGCTGATTACCGCTTTCGACTGGCTGGTTCGCGCCCTGCTGATCACTGCCCAGTTTCAGCGGGGGCGCTGGCAGCGGATCCGCCTGTAGCCGCGCGAAAACCCGGGCTTATTTGCCTGCTTGAGCGGCAGGTTGGGTGTTGAAAATTTTTCGGAAGTGGAAGCCGTAAATTGCAAAGGTAATGGCATCCGGAAGGAAGCGCGGGCGCCGCACAAGGGTCTTCAGAAGAAGCTTCCAGTAATGCCTTCTTCCCTTATCGAGGATTCCCAGGTAGAACATCGCCTTGAAGAGGGCCGCCAGGTAGCAGAGCCGAAGCTGGGTGATTCTCGCCCTTCTTGCGGGCTTGAATTCTTTGAAAAACTCCCAGATCCGCTCGTAGTAAGGCCCCGGGGAGTAGATGGTCGTGACGATCTTCCTGTAGCCCTCCAGCAGCATCTGGGGATTCATTTTAGGAATGAAGTTGAGGGAAAAGTCGGTGTTGTTGCCCGAGAAGTTGGGCAGCAGCCGCTTTTCTCTTTTCAGGCGTTCAAATAATCGCGTTCCCCTGGGGGCGTTGAGCAGGCCGACCATGGCGGTGACGATTCCGCTCTTCTGGATGAAGCTGATTTGCCTCTCGAAGATGGAGGGGGTGTCGCTGTCGAAGCCCACGATGAACCCTGCGCTTACCTGGAAGCCGTGGTTCTGGATCTTTTTTACCGAGGCGAGGAGGTTCCGGTTCATGTTGTGGAACTTGTTGCATTCCCTCAGGCTCTCCTCGCTTGGCGTCTCGATCCCGATGAAGACGTGGGTGAATCCTGCCCTCCTCATCAGATCCATCAGCTCTTCGTCATCCGCCAGGTTGATCGAGGTCTCCGTGATGAAAGAAAACGGGTGCCTGCGCCTTTCCATCCACTCGATCAGGGCCGGGAGGACCTCTTTCTTCAGTCTGGCCTTGTTGCCGATGAAGTTGTCGTCGACGACGAAGACGCTCCCCCGCCAGCCGTGCCCGTAAAGGGAGTCCAGCTCCCGCAGCAGCTGCTCCCTGCTCTTTAAACGGGGCCTGCGCCCGTACAGTGAGGTGATGTTGCAGAACTCGCAGTCGTAAGGGCAGCCCCTTGAAAACTGGATGCTCATGGAAGCGTAGTCCCGGAAGTCGATGAGCTCCCACGCCGGCGCTGGCGTCCTGGACAGGTCGGGCCTTTCGCTGCTTGTGTAAATGTGCCGGGCGCACCCTTTTTCCAGATCCTCCAGAAACGCGGGGAGCGTGGCTTCGGCTTCGTTCAGGACCAGGTGGTCGGCCTCTTCAAAGGCTTCAGGTTCGGTGGTGAAGAGGGGCCCTCCCGCCACGGTCTTGACTCCCAGGGATTTGCAGCGCGCCAGGATTTCATTGACGGAGCTTCTCTGGATCGCCATCGCGCTGATGAAGACGCAGTCGGCCCATATCAGGTCCTCGTCGGTGAGCCTTTTCACGTTCAGGTCGATCAGCCTTTTTTCCCAGCCGGGGGGGAGCATCGCGGCAACGGTTAAGAGCCCCAGCGGGGGATAGGCGGCCTTTTTGCTGATGAACTTGAGGGCGTACTTGAAGCTCCAGAAGCTCTCCGGGTACCTGGGGTAAACCAGCAAGACACGCACGGCCCGCACTCTCCTTTCATGTTGTTTACCCAATTTTACCATCTCTTGCCGGTTGCTGTCCAATCAAAATTTATTTTTATCTTTTCCCGGGGTGTCCTTCCTTAATCTGAATTTGATTGGAAAACTAAACATAAAAGGAGCGGGGAACCAGGGAGAACGGTTGAAGCAGGATCTGGACCTTGGGCGGCGAATAAAAATGGAAATTCTGTAAGGAGATGGTGAAGTTGGGAGGAAGCAAGCGGCACGGAGGAAAGTTCTGGTCCTTATTTTTCTGCTTTTTAATCAGCGCGCTGCTTTTGGCTGCAGGGAGCGGGTGCCGGGGCGCGCGGGAGGCCGGCCCCGGGCGGGGAGGTCCGGTTAAGCAGGGACGGGAGATCCTCCCGGAGGAGCGCCTGCTCGCTTACGAGCAGGAGGGGTGCATCTGGGTCGTCAGGGCATCAGGGGAAGGAGCGCGTAAAATCGGCAGAACCGGAAGCATGGCGCTGGGGGCCTGGGCGCCGGACGGTGAGCGAATCGCGGTCTTGACCGCAGTTGAACGCAGCGGGGAGTGGGTAACGGGCTATGCCGGGGTACTGGATCTCAAAGGGAAGGTTAAGCCCGTGCTGGGCCCCCAGGGTCCCCTTCCCCTGGAGCCGGGGGAGATGGCCTGGCTCCCGGAGGGAGATTCCCTTGTCCTGGCGAGCCTGGACACGATCTGGGTGGCGCGGGAGGAGGGGGATGTTTTCCGCGCGCGCGTTCTGTATACGTCCGGGAAAGGCGGGAACGAGAGGGTGTGGCACCCCCGGCAGATTCCCCGGGAAAACAGGATCAGTTTCTGGATCACCGCCGGTGAAGGGGAAGGAGGGAGAGTCAAAGCGCGCCTTGTCACCCTTCCCGCGGCGGGAGGAGAGCCGGAGGAGCTTTTCAGCCAGGTAATCTGGGCAAGCGGGGAGGCCCCCGTTGAGGCCCTCTGGTCTCCGGACGGCAGGTATGCGCTGATCTATGCGGAGCCCGCCGGGGAAGGAAGCTGCTGGTGGCTGCTCGACCGGAAGTCGGGGATGAAGAAGGCCGTGCTCTCCCCCACGGCAGGGGATCCGCAGTGGCTGCCCGGGGGCGAGTCCCTTGTCTACGCACCCCAGGCCCAGCTGCAGGTTCCCAGGTACGAAGTGCTGCATGTGGCGACAGGGGAGGCCTCGCCTTTTGCGGAGGTGCCCGGCTGGGCGAGCTGGCTCGAGGTCTCCCCGGACGGAAAGAAGATTCTCCTTGCGAAGGCCGCCGGGGAGGACGGGTTCAAGTGGGACCTCTACGTTGCCGGGGCCGACGCGGCCTCCCCCAAAAAGGTTGCTTCCGGAGCCGGAGACGCTGCCTGGCAGCCGTAAAAAGCCGTCAACTTTTCGCAGTTCCCGGAAAATGCTAGAATATAGAATAAAATAAAAACCGGTGAAGCCTTGCGGTCTGCCGCCGGGGCGGTACGGGAGCGCGCCCTGCCTGTTGCCTGGCGAGGGGGAGCAGGTGAACTTTTAAAGAAGAAGGCGGGCCGCATTTTCCCCCCAGATGCCGGCCCTTTCCTCCTCTGTGAGGTTTGTCTGCTCCCACTCTTTGTAGTAGCGCGCCGGCGACAGAAGCGGGAAGTCGCTCCCCAGCAGGACCCTGGGAAGCGCCCCGGCAAGCCGGGCGGCTTCGTAGACCTGCGGCCGGAAGAGGAAGGGGGAGGCTGCCGTGTCGTAGTAAACGTGGCTTAAGGAGGTCCGAAGCTCCGGCATCAACTCGTAGAAGAAGAGCCCTCCTCCCCAGTGGGCGAAAATGATCTTGTTTTCCGGGTTGTTGACGGCAAAGTGGTAGGCGTGTTCGGGCCCCATTTTTCCTTTGCCCGGGTAGTAGTGGCCTACCAGTTCGTTTGCGTGCATCAGGATGGGAAAGTCGAGCTCCCGGCAAACCCCGGCGAAGCGCCCCACCTGCTTCTGGTCGGAGATGTCAACGTGGACGGCGGCAGGGATGATCTCTCCTGCCCCTTTCAGCCCGGCTTCCCGGCAGCGGATCAGCTCCTGCTCCATCCCCGACTCCTGGGGTGGAACGACCGCAAAGCCGATAAACCGGTCGGGGTAGCGTCTCACCGTTTCAATGATGTAGTCGTTCCCCTCCCGGCACATCCCCAGGTCGCGGTAGGGGAAGGAAAACACTACGGACCTGTCGATCCCCGTTTTCTCCATATTGGCCAGGACGTCCTCGGCTGTTGCAAATTTGGCTTTCGGACCCTCGTGAAGCAGCTTAAAGTGGGCGTCCCGTTCCAGGTTCCTCTGGATGTCCCGGATGAAATCCGGAGACAGGATATGCACGTGGACGTCGATTCTCATGGCTCTCCCCCCTAAGTGTGCCGGATCACTCTTCCGAATAACCCCTTTGCTTGAATTTATTCTGCCTACCTTAAAAAAACCCTTTTCCTTGTTACAAACTGTTTACATTTTGTTTAAACTCTTGTTACCAATTCTGGTATAAACTGTTTCTTGCACCATCTACTGTTTCTCAGCTGCAGGGATCGGGTGAGATTATGCTCGTGCAGATCCTGAGCGCGCCCTACGGGGAGGGCCACCGGCGCGCGGCAAGGGCTTTAAAATCGGCAATCGAAAAAAGAAATCCCGCCTGGGAAGTCCAGGTTTCCGACTTTGTCCACCTTCTTCACCCCTCTCTTGATGCCCTGATGCGGGTCTTCTATCTTCAATGCGTGTCCCAAGCTCCCTTTTTTTACGACTGGTTTTACCGGTTCACGGATAAGCCGGAGCCTCGCTCAGGTTGTTATTTGTCGGATTACCTGGGGTTCCCGACCATGCAGAGGCTGCTGCGCGCCATGCCTGACGTGGTCGTGGCTACGTTCCCGACCCCGGGCCGGATCTGTGGCGAAATCAAAATAAGGAAAAAACTGAAGTTCCCCCTTGTGATGGTGATTACCGATTTTGCTGTTCATGCCGAATGGTGCCACCCTGCAGTAGATCTTTACCTGGTGGCGACCGGTGACGTCAAGGTATCCCTGGAAAAGCGGGGAGTGCCGCCTGAACGCATCCTCCCTGTTGGGATTCCGGTGCACCCGGAATTTGAAGAGCCTGTACACCGGACGCGGGCGCGTGCCGCCTTAGGACTGAGAAACGATCTTCCGGTGGTTCTTGTTGCGGGGGGCAGTTATGCCCGCCTCGGTGACGTGGGCAGGGTGGCGCGGGAGCTGCTCCGCTTTCAGAATGAGCTGCAGGTGGTTGTGCTTACGGGCAGGGATTGCGGTTTATACAGGAAACTAAGCAGAGAACTTGGGAGCTGCCCGAATTTTAAAATTATCGGTTACACGGAGAGGGTGGCGCCGGTTATGTCAGCTGCAGATTTAATCATTACCAAAGCAGGCGCTCTCACCCTCGCGGAAGCCGCAGCGCTGGGTTTACCGGTTCTTATCCACCGCTGGGTGGGAGGGCAGGAAGCGGCAAATGCCTCCTATTTTGTTCAAAAAGGAGCGGCTTTGGCAGCTTATGGCAACAACGAATTGCTGGCAAAGGTGGAGTTTTTGCTGAGCGCACCGGATGGTTTTCGGGAACAGATGCGGGAAAAGGGAAGACTGGTTCAGCCTCCGGGCGCGGCAGCGCGGGGTGCTGCAGCCATTGCCAGGCTGGCCGAGGCCGGGCTTTAGTTTTCTGAAGCTATTCGGTGTTCTTTAATTAAGTGGTATGCTTTAACAAGCGGCAGGAGAAAAGTAAAATAAATTTATGGCAATACAGGTAACCGGAGCAGGAGAGGAGACCCTTGACATCGTTAGAAAAAACCATCCTGATAATTGAAGATGATCAGAACATAGCAGAACTGATCAGGCTTTACCTGGCCAATCAGGGCTACCGGGTCATCGTCTCGCCGACAGGGAGCGGGGTAGTTGACCAGGTAAAACGAGAGGACGTCGCCCTGGTGGTTCTCGATCTGATGCTTCCCCAGGCAGACGGCTGGGAGGTCTGCCGGGCACTCAGAGCAGAGACGGGGGTTCCGATTATTATTGTCACGGCAAAGAGTCAGATTACCGACAAACTCCGGGGATTCGATCTTGGCGCCGATGACTATGTTGTCAAGCCGTTCGATCCCCTGGAGCTTCTCGCCCGTGTCAAAGCGGTTCTCAAGCGGAGCAGCAAGCAAACCGGTCCCCCGGGTCCGGTTGCCGTGCCGGGTCTCCGGGTTGATTTGATGCGCTATGAGGTGAAGGTGAACGGACAGCCGGTGGAGCTTACTCCCAAGGAGATCGAGTTGCTCTGGGTGCTGGTTTCGCAACCGAACCGGGTTTTTACCAGAGAATATCTCCTGAAAGAGGTTTGGGGCTATCACATCAGCGCGGGAACGAGCCGGACGGTTGACGTCCACATCAACCGCCTGCGGGATAAAATTGAAAGACCGGATTTGCCCTGGCAGATCAAGACCGTCTGGGGTGTCGGCTACAAATTCGAGATCGAGGATGGAGAAAAATGGGAGAAGTAAAAATAAGGAGTGTTTTTGGGAAGCTCCTGCTGATAGAACTGGGGGTTACGATTGGCGTCGTCCTGATCATGAATCTCCTGCTGCTATGGTTTTTTCGAGGCTACGTTTTCCGCCGGCACGAAAAGCTGCTTTGGGATGTGGTCGCCCAGGCCCAGGAGGTTACGACCAGGATGGTGAGGCAAGAAGTTTCGGAAAAGAACTGGCAGAGAGCCCTCAGGATCATCGATCGCTCCTCGGGGGTGCATCTTGCTGTTTTTCGCGGGAACTCCCTTCTTGTCAGCACGGAGCGCGGGATTGCGGGAATTAGTTCCGATCCGGGGTTTTTAAAACAGGTTCTTGCCCGGGCCGGGCGCCAGAAGGCAGCCATCTTGGGTGTGCCGGGGAGCCCTGATTTAGAGCTGCTTGTCGTCTCTTCCCCCCTCTCCGTTCTATCCCGGCAGACAACCCTTGTTGCCTATACTGCGGCCAGCAATGTAAAGGCGCTCCTTGGCGAAACTTTGAGCCTCATCTGGCTTGCCTCGCTGCTGGTGCTGGCGCTTGCAACTCCCGTTGTCTATTTTGCCGCGCGCCACTTCACCCACCCGCTGGAAGAAGTGCAGCAAATTGCCAGGAAATTCGCCCAGGGGGATTTCAGCCAGCGTCTCGAAATGGAAAGGCGCGATGAGATTGGTGTCTTGGCAGAGGTTTTAAACGAGATGGCCTGGAGATTGGAGCTCATTGAAAAAAACCGCCAGGAGTTTCTTGCCAACGTTTCCCACGAATTACGCACTCCTTTAACATCTATCAGCGGCTTCATTCAGGGAATTATAGACGGGACGATTCCGGAAAAAGACCAAAAGTACTACCTTTCTCAGGTTTACCGGGAGACGCAGAGGTTGGCGCGGATTACAAACGATTTGCTCGATATGGCAAGGATGCAGGCGGGAGAGATGGAGTATCACTGGGAAACTCTGGATCTCTGGGAGGTCTGCCGCGAGGCTTCCGAATCTCTGCTTCCACTGGCTCAGGAAAAAAAGGTGGTTCTGCTGCTCAATTTACCTGAAAAGCCCGCCATCGTGCAGGGGGACCGGGCGCGTCTGATCCAGGTTCTGGTAAATCTTCTGGACAACGCTCTGAAGTTCACCCCCGGCGGAGGGAGGGTCGAGGTGGAAGGCAAAGTTGAGGAAAACAGCGGTATGGTGGCTGTCGCGGATCAGGGCCCCGGCATTCCGCCCGGGGAGATCCCCTTTATTTTTGAAAGATTTTACAGGGGTAATGCCACGGGAGGGGGCACCGGTTTGGGGCTGGCGATCAGCAAATTAATCGTAGAGGCCCACCGTGGCGACATTGCGGTCTTCAGCCAGGCAGGCGGAGGGACAACATTTTGCCTTTCTCTCCCTCTTTCCAGTCAGCGTCTTGCGTCCAGCGCCGCCCAACCTCCTAAATCGTGATCATCCCGTAGAGATGGGGCCTCGCTCTTAAGTCAGGGCTCGCGACCCGGGAAGAACGAGCGAAATGACCCCGCCACACGGAATGAGATTCAATCAAGTTTGAGATTCAATCAAGTTCATTAAAATCTTGTTACTATGGACTAAATGGAGGAAAAAATGGCAAGGGGTTCAATTAAAAAAAGGAAGCTCGCAATGAGCGGCTTTATCTTATCAGTTTTTTTGATTGCGGCGTTTCTCCATAGTTACCGGTCTCCTTTGCACGGGGGCGGCAGCGGGAGCGGTGAAGCACCTCTGAAGCCCTCCGTTCAACGATCTCCCCTGGAACCGGTGAAACCGAAAAAAAATCCCCCTGCCCCGGTCTATTACAGGGATGCGGTCGCGGTTTTAATGTACCATAATGTGAGCCCCCACTCGGGTCGAGGGACCATTACACCGGAGCAGTTTGAGGCGGAGCTGGAGTTTCTCGAGCAGAAAGGGTTCCGGATCATCCCGGTTTCGCTTTTGGCCGCATTTCTGGAAGGGAGGGCGGCGGTCCCTCCAAATGCCGTTGTCTTGACCTTCGATGACGGGTACAGGGGAATGTATCAATATGTTCTGCCTGTACTCAAAAAGCACCGCGCCCCGGCAGCGGTGTTTCTCATAGGGGAGTATATCGGAACGAAACCGGCTTTCCTTACCTGGCCCCAGGTACAGGCGCTGGAGGAAAGCGGACTGGTGACCATTGGCGGGCATACCTACAATCAACACTACGGTGTGCTTACGTCCTCCCGTCTCGTGAGACCGGCGACGGTTGCCCGCATCTACGACTTTCGGCAGCGGCATGAGGAAACGGAAAAAGAATACGAGAACCGAATGCTCGCCGACGGCCGTCGCTTTCAGGAAACAGTCCGGTTGAGACTCGGCCACGAAACTCCTTATTTTGCCTTTCCTTATGGCGCCTACGATCCATGCCTGATCAGAGTACTGCGTGCTGCCGGTTTTCGCTACATGTTTACCGTTCTGGAAGGAATGAACAAGCAGCGTCAGGATCCGGCGCGCCTCTACCGGATTAATGCGGCGCCCGGGCATTCTTCCCCCCGGTGCCTGTTCGCGTCCATTCAGTATGCCGTTCTGGCTGCTCGTCTCCCTCACAGGCAGCCGACTGCCTGGTGTCCCCGGTGGAAAGAATAAAAAGGGGGCAGGGCCGCTGCCTCAAACTTTTTAAAAAGCTTTCGGCCCGGGTGTTTTTACCAGGAAACCCAGCAAGTGGTGATGGCATTAAGCGCACCGCCGGGCGAATAGCCCAGACCGTAATTGCTGCTGGGTAAAATTTGACAGAATATTGTCGAGACGGGAAATTTCTGATAGGATCTTGATTCGGTGGCAGGGATTTTTCGCGCTGAAAGGGGCCGGGAGAAATGGCGGGAGAATGGCCGGTTGTTTTGGCAGCAGGAATTTTCGTTTTGGTTTATGGCCTGATCGTTACGGAGAAAATTCACCGGGCGGTGGCCGCCCTTGCTGGAGGAATGGCCGTTCTGGCAAGCGGCCTGCTCACGCAGGAGGAGGCTGTCCACGCCATAGACTTTAACACCATTGGCCTCCTGGTGGGGATGATGGTCATCGTCGGGGTGACGCGGCGGAGCGGGGTTTTCGAGTTCCTCGCGGTCTGGGCGGCGCGCCTTGCGCAGGGGGAGCCTTTCCGGATTTTGGCAGGTCTTGCGGTCCTGACTGCGGTTGCCTCCGCTTTTCTTGACAATGTTACGACCGTCCTCCTTGTGGTGCCGGTGACCTTTTCCATCGTGTACGAACTCGGCCTGAACCCGGTCCCTTTCATCGTCACGGAAATCCTGGCCTCCAACATTGGAGGGACTGCCACCCTGATCGGAGACCCCCCTAACATCATGATCGGAAGCGCCACAAAACTCACCTTCCTTGACTTCCTCATCAACCTCGCCCCCGTGGCCCTCGTTGTTTTCATTGTCACTTTATTTTTCATCTGGCTGATTTACCGCAGAGAGCTCGTTATAGAAGAGCACCTGAAAGAAAAGGTGAAAACATTCGACGCCGCCGCCCAGATCAAAGACTGCAGGCTGATGCGCCGGTCCCTGATCGTGCTCGGCTTGACGATCCTAGGCTTTTTCCTGCATGGTCTGCTTAATATAGAAACCGCTTCGATTGCCCTCGCCGGGGCGGTGCTGCTGCTGTTCATCGCCAGGGAAGAAATTGAGGATGTGCTCCTCAGCGTGGAATGGCCGACAATTTTCTTTTTCACGGGGCTTTTCATCATCGTAGGGGCGCTCGAAAAGGTGGGGATTATTGAGGAGCTGGCACGGGCCGCTTTGGAGCTTACAAAAGGCCGGGTGCTGGCAACCGGGACCCTCATTTTATGGTTTTCGGCCCTCGCCTCCTCCGTTGTCGACAACATTCCCTTTGTGGCGGCGATGATTCCTCTAATCCAGGAAATAGGGCACTTTGGAGGGATTGCAAACCTCAATCCCCTCTGGTGGTCGCTTGCTTTAGGTGCATGCCTCGGCGGGAATGGAACGATTGTTGGTGCCGCTGCCAACGTAATCGTTGCGGGGCTGGCGGAGCGGAACGGGTTGACCCTCTCTTTTATCAGGTTCTTTAAGGTGGCCTTCCCGCTCATGCTTGTTTCAATCCTGATTTCCTGGTTGTACCTTCTGGTCTTCCATTTTCATTGAGCGCAGGTGAAGGACTGAACCGTTGTTTAGCGAAGTAAATGGAGGAGAATACTTTGGGGGAGGTTTGCCCGTGTCTGAAGACCAGAATGGGGTTTCTTACAGGCTGATTGTTGCCGCGACCGACGGCTCCGCCACGGCTTTGCACGCGGCGCGCCACGCCATTTCCTTAGCCCGCCTGAGCAACGCCCGGCTGCGGGTGATCTACGTCGTCAATACCCACATCGCCTTTCACCTGGGGGCCTACCAGTACCTTGCGCTGGAGACTTTGCAGGAGGAGGGAGACCGCGCCGTAGACGAGGTTGTGAGGCTTGCTGAAAAGGCCGGCCTCAGTGACGTAGGCGGAGCTGTCTTGAGCGGGAGCCCCCGCCAGGTCATTGTGGACTGGGCGCGGGAACAGGGCGCAGATCTGATCGTCGTCGGGTCACACGGTTATTCCCGCCTCACCTACCTCTTAATCGGCAGTGTCGCAGAGTACGTTGTGCGCTACGCTCACTGCCCTGTCCTGGTGGTTCGGGAGAAGAAAACCTAAAAGCATTCAGCCGGTGCGATTGGCAGGAACTTCCGCCGCCGCTCCTCCTCCTTAAACGAGCAGGAAGAACTCGAAGAGGCGCGGCGGCACCTTTGCCCGGTGCGCGCAAGGCTGGTTTCGCAAAGGACGGGGTGTCGGTTAAATACTGGAGCAGTTTTTGTCCGCTCTTGAATTTCCACCAAAACCATCTCCCAGATAAAAGTCTTTCTTTCCGGTTCGAGCCACAGCCAGGCGGATAAGGTCCCAGGACCTCTTTTTTCACAGGTACTTTTTCAGTTCTTCAACAGAGACCCTCCGAAAAAAGGGGAACGCTTCGTATTTGCTGGTAGAGGGAAGGACCCCACCAAGGGCAAACCCGGCGAAAGCCGGGGGCGCAAAGCCAAGGGGCCTGAAGCGGTTGATTCGCTATGGCAGCCCGGCTGCTGGGGAAACCGGAAGGCAGCAATTCCCTTCGGCAGCCGGCCGCCCATCAGGAGGAGGTGGTCGGCCAGGTTTGTTTCTGGAGAGTTCTAAAGCAGGCGTTTTGGAGTTTCTGAAACAGGCCATGTGAGAAGGAGGTCGGTTTTTGTGCAGAACCTTAAAAGAGCGGCGAGTGCGGTCCTGGCACTGTTCCTTGTGTTCATGCTCGCCGGGCCCGCGCTGGCAGGCAAAGGACAGGTTCGGGTGCAAACTCAATCCCAGGCGCAAGAGCAGGTGCAGACCCGAGCCCTGGCCCAGCTCCAGGTGCAGGAGCAGGTACAGACCCGCACGCGCAACGAGGGCGACGAACTGCGGATAAGGGTGGAGCAGAGGCTCGAGCAGGAGATCGCCGAAGGTGACGGGGAATTTGAAAACGGCGAATTTGAGAACGGAGAATTTGCTGAGCCGGGGGCGAGGGGCCTCGAGAAGCGCATCGCCGAACTGGAAAGCAAGCTGGCGGAAGAGCCTGACGACACGAAGCTGCTTTGGAAGCTGGCGGTGGCCTACCGCAACGTCGGGGAGTACGACAAGGCCATTGAGGCACTCAAGAAGCTGGAGGGGCTGCTGACGCACCCCACGGCGAAAGTAGCAGTGCTGCTGGCCCAGTGTTTCAGGGCCAAGGGCGACCGCGAGGCGGCGCTGGCCGAACTGGAGAAGCTGCTTGAATCACCCGAGACCGTGCCGGGTGCCGTGTACGCCTACAAAGGCATCCTGAAAGAGGAGCTCGGCATGGTAGAGGAAGCGGCGGAGGACATGGAGGAGGCTCTCACCGTTGAGCCGAAAGATGAGGACCTGTACAGGAAAATCGGCGAACTCTACGAGAAAGCGGGCAGGAAAGGCGTCAAGGTGTTCGTGAACGGCAAAAAGCTCACCTTCGACTCCGAGCCGTTCATCGAGAACGGCCGCACCATGGTGCCTGTCCGGGCGATAGCAGAGGCTCTGGGTCTGGAGGTGGACTACAAAGACGGCGTGGTCACCATCACGAACCCGGCCGACGGGAAGACGGTAGTCCTGCGTGTGGGCCGCGCCGAGGCTGAGGTCGGCGGGCAGAGGGTGGCCCTCGACGCGCCCGCCAGGGTGGTTCCGCCCGGGCGGACGGTCATCCCGCTCCGCTTCGTGAGCGAAAACCTGGGTGCCAGCGTCGACTGGTTCGAGGACGGCCAGGTGGTAGCGGTCAACGAGCAGTAGGCAGGAACAGAGCCGGGCACCTTTTCTCCGGGGTGCCCGGCTCTTTTTGTTTTTTGGAGCCTTTCCTGCGCGCTCAATCCGTCCGGCCGGAAGGGAGGAAAGGCTTTGGCCGGGGAACTTAAAATTGCAGGAAGGGGAGGGGGCGGTGAGGCCGGGAGGCTTGAATCCCTGGTCTGCGCCGGTTATACTAACTGGAGGGGCAGGGGTGCGTGCAGAAAGCCGCTGCCGGCTACAGATAAGCCGGAGCGCTCCAGCTTTGCAGGGAGAGAGCAAGGAGGTTCTGAACATGCAGGGTTTTCCGGTGCCGGGTGGAGAGTCGGCCCACGTTGCAGTGGGGGTTTGTATTGTCGAGCTTTACCTGGGGGAGGCGGCTTCCCTCAAGGATAAGCGGCGTGTTTTAAAGAGCATCCTTGACCGGATCAGGGCGCGCTTTAACGTCTCGATTGCCGAGGTGGACCAGCAGGACCTCTGGCAGCGGGCAACCGTGGCCTTCGTCTCTGTGAGCAACGAGCAGAGCCACGCTTATCAGGTTTTGAACGCGGTGGTGAAATTTCTCGAAAACCAGAACCATGCCCAGATCATCAGCTATCAAACCGAAATCATTTAGCCTGCGAAAGGCAGGGCGCGGTCTCAAAAAGTCGAAAAAACACGAAATATTTTGCAAATTTTTCAGATAAAAAAGGAGGAATAACTGGAATTAATGTCGTATACTTCAAAAAATTATCATGTGTGGAGAAGGATGGAAGGAAAAGAATGCACCGGTTTTCCGGCAGGATCAGCGCGGGGTTGGCAAAAGTTTTAAACCTTCCTGAGGCGCAAATTCCGGTTCTCACCTACGGCCTGGAGGTTGTTCTGAGCACTCTCTTGAGCCTGGCGGTGCTCCTTTTGGGGGGCCTGGCGGCAGGGGTTGTTCCCCTTGTCCTTGCGGCCGCTTTTACCGGGGCGGCCCTGCGGGCCGTTGCCGGTGGCGTGCACGCCTCAAATCCTTACTTCTGCGCTCTCTTCGGGGGGGCTGTTTTTACCCTGATCGGCCTCGCGGCGCAGGAGGCGGGAATTGCGGTGAGCCTCCGGGTTTTGTTTTTCATTGTGCTCCTGACCGGTCCCGCCGGCTTTTTGCTTGTTCACCTTTACGCTCCGGCCGGCTGCGCGGCGCGGTCCTTCTCCCTGGAAGAGGAGCTTTCAAAGAAGAGGGTCGCAAAATACGTGGTTTCGGGCTGGACCCTGCTGGCGGTTGCAGCTGCAGCCCCCGGCCTGACCTGGAGAGGTTTCCTGCCGGAGGAAGAGGTTTTCCTCCGGCAGGTTCTTTTTGCAAGCACCCTGGGATTATGGTGGCAGCTCTTCACCCTGACGCCGGTTGCCTGCCGGCTCCTCCCGCGCCTGGAAAAAGGCGTGGGAAGGCTCTTTTCAGAAAGGAGGGAAGGAGATGCTTAAAAAGCTGGCTGTTTGGGCAGCAGGTTTCACCGCCCTGGCGCTTTCGGTTGTCGCTGCCGGTTTTGTTGGCCCCTTGTGTACCCTCTCCTTTTATCAACCTAAAGTGCCGGAGGTGTTAAAGAATAGATAGCTTGGGAGGCGGCTTTGTGGAGGATCTCAGGGTGCTCTTTTTTCTTCATATGGTAGAAGGAAGCCTGATGGCTTATTGTTCTCTTTCTCTGTTAAGACTGCGGATACCCCTTTTCCGTTTGCTCGTAATTGGTGTTGTATCTGGCCTTGCTGTTTACCTTTTACGGGGGCTCTATGCCTACACCGGGATCCCCTTCGGCTCCCATACCCTTGTGATGATTCTGGTGATGGTGCTCCTGTACCGCTATGTCGCGCGGATCGAGTGGGGAGTGGGAACAGTTGCCGCCCTGCTGGGCTTCATCCTGGTGCAGTTGTCCGAGGCCTGCTTGCTGGTTCCTGTAACAGGCTTGTTTAAAATGAGCATCGACCAGATTTTGGCCGACGTATGGCTGCACATTTTGCTGGGCTGGCTGGTGGAGCTCCCTGTTGTCGTCCTTGCCCTGGTCTGCGCCCTGACGGGGTTTCACCTCATTGATTTGAAGAGGGAACTCAAAGAGCTTCCGAGCGTAGAAGAAGAAAAAGAGTGAAAAAGAGCAAGAAGTTGGGACCCGGCCGGAAGCCGGGTCCCAACTTGCGTTTAAAGCGCCAGATTCCGTTGAGAAGCTTTTCAGAACAAACTTCGCAAGGGGAGGGGGCGGAATGCTGCTCAACGCCCTGGTGGAGGGAGCGCTTTTGTTTTATATGGGCCCCAGCCTGCTGGGATTTGCGCCGGGCTGGAGAAAAACCCTTTGGGGTGGAATTGTCGTGGGGGTGGCGGGGTTTCTCATCCGGAGCCTCACCGATCTTCATTACATTCCCATAGGTGCTCATACTGTAATCGGGGCTCTTGTCCTGATCCTTTTTTTGCGCTTTTCCTTGCCGGTGCCGTGGGGAATTGCCAGCGCGGCGGGCCTGCTCAGCTTCACCCTGCTCCTGCTCACAGGAACCGCATCCGTTTTCGGAGCGGTCTTGCTCCTGGGCTGGGATTTTAAAGAAGTGCTGGAGAACCCGGTTTTACGTTTCTTTTTTGGGCTCCTGGAGGATCTCCCTCTGGGCATTCTCGCCTTGCTTTGCAGGCTCTATAAGTTCCAGCTCTTCCAGTTCGAAACAGGCGATCCCGGTGCGATGGGGAGACTATAAGTATTATCAAGATAAGGCAGGATTTTCAGAGAGCTTGTCGTAATTTACCAGCAAGCAGTCCGCAAGCGAAATTATGGGTTCTTTTAAGCTGAGACCGGGATGGTTGTTATTTTTGTTTTGGGAGCGAAGCGATGGGAAGTGTAAAGCTGCCTTTCGACCGGCGGGCGATCCTGCTCCTCAACGTGATTCTGGCGCAGGCCTTTCTTGTTCTGTTTTTCGGGGTGCTTCAATTCTGGAATGTTTTCGATCTTTTGCAGGAACGGGCACTCACGGCTTTAGCCGCTTTTTACGTTGCCGCCGGGGGATTTTTCAGCCTGGTGGCAATATTTATGCTCAGGAACGTAGTGCAGCTGGTGCGCGCCCAGGCAGAGGCCGAGGTCAACCGGGTTCGCCTCCAGGAAACCCGGCAGATGGTGGATATGCTGCGGGCGCAACGCCATGATTTTTTGAACCACCTCCAGGTGATTTACGGCCTCATACAGGTGGGGAAAAGCGACGTCGTCGAGGATTACATCAGCCAGGTCAACGAAGAAATTCAAAAATCTTCAAAGGTATTCAACACCTTAATGCACCGGCCCGAGATTGCGGGGCTGCTTATGCGCAAGATAGCCCAGGCTGAGGCCTCAGGCATTTCCTTTGCCGTTGACTTAAAAACCGATTTGATGCTGCTCGGAATTTCCCCTCTTGATTTTTCACGGGTGCTGGGGAACCTGATCGACAATGCCCTGGACGCGGTGGAGGCAGTTCCCCCGGAGCAGCGGCGCATTTATTTTGAAATGAGAGAGGAGCAGAACGCTTATGTGATCAGGATCACAAACTTCCGCCCCCTCATTCCCCGCGAGTATCTGGGCAAGATCTTTCAAAAAGGCTTCACCACAAAAGCCGGAAAGGGAGAGGGGCTCGGTCTTTACATTGTGAAGAATCTCGTTGAGAAAAACCGCGGGAAGATCTGGGTGGAGAGCAACGAAGAGGAGGGGACCTCGTTTATCCTCTGTTTTCCCAGGCTTTCCTACAGCCGTGTTGAACTCCCCTCGGCTTGAATCCGCAGTCATAAAATCCTCCTTCCGGGCATAGGATGATCCAGGAAGGACAACCATTTAAAGGAAGGAGGGTTTGTATGAGGAATTTCGAGCAGCTGCGGGAGGAGGAGAGGCGGAGCGCGAGGCTGCGTTTGGGTTTCCTGGTACTGGCAGGATTGCTCTTTGCCCTGCTTGCCACCGGGGGGTGCGACCTGGCCGAGAGGCTGCGGGGGATGAAGCAGGGCCGCGCCCCGGCGCAGTCGGAGAGTTTGCCGGATCTGCTCCCCGAGGATTTGGGTGCCCCTCCGGAGGGGCCGGAAAAAACGAAGGTGACTCTTTATTTTACGGACCAGGCGGGACGCTACCTTATCCGGGAAACCCGGGAGGTCGTGAAGGTTCCCGGCATCGCAAGGGCGGCGCTGGAAGCCCTCTGCGCGGGGCCTGCCGGCAAGGATCTCAGGCCGAGCCTCCCGGCCGGGACGGAGGTCCGGGACCTGAATATCAGGCCTGACGGCCTGTGCATTGTTGATTTAAACCGGGCAGCCACAAAAATCCCCGGGCAGGATCCGAAGGCGGAGGCGCTGGCCGTTTACGCGGTTGTGAATACCCTGACGGAGTTCCCTACCGTGGCAAGGGTCAGGATCCTGGTGGAGGGCCAGCTCCGCAAAACCCTGGCCGGCCACATCCCCGTGGATGAACCGCTGCTCCGGAATCTGACCTTTGTTAAAAATTAATAAATAACTTATTTTTTCCCACCCTTGTTTCCGGCAGGAAATTTGGAAATTGGTGTCGAAATCGCCATTTGCAAAAAAATCAAGCAAGATGCAGCAAGGGTGGGTTCGGATGGCAGGGTCCGCGTCGAAAAATGGGCGAAAAAATTTTGACTGGGGTCTCCCGGTGGGAAGAGGCTTCCTGACACCGGCGGCCCTTTTTCTTTTCTTCTTAGGGGCCGTGGTTCTGAGCTGCTTTTTTGCGATCACACCCCTGGCCTTTGCCGGGGGGTTTGCCGATTTGGAGGGGCACTGGGCGGCCGGGGAGATTCAGAAGGCGGTTGCCGGGGGCTACCTGAAGGGGTACCCGGATGGGACCTTCCGGCCCGACCGGGCGGTGACCCGCGCCGAGTTCGTAACGCTGGTCAACGCCGCTTTCCACGTGAAGTCAACTCAGGGGGCGCGGGCCCTTTTCAAAGATGTGAAACCTGAAGACTGGTTTGCCCGAGAGGTGCAGGCTGCCCTGGAGGCCGGCTATGCCCAGGGCTACCCCGACGGAAGCTTCAAGCCCCAAAAGGCCGTCACCCGCCAGGAGGCAGCCTGTCTTCTGGCGAGGCTGCTTCGCCTGGAGGGGAGGGAAAGCCTGGGGTTTGCCGATGCCGGGAAGATCGAGAGCTGGGCGCGCCCCGCGGTGGCCGCGCTTGTATCGAAGGGGATCCTGGGGGGTTATCCCGACGGGACGTTTCGCCCCACCCGCTCCATTACGAGGGCGGAGGCGGCCGTGATGGTGGGCCGCGCCCGGGGTGGGCAGGAAATCACTCCTGTTTCGGTTTACCTGGTGGTAAAAGAGGAGATCGTCAACATCAGGTCGGGGCCGGGGACCGGTTACCCTCTTCTGGGCCAGGTGCGCGCCGGAGATGTCCTCCGGGCGCGGGCGCGCAGCAGCAGCAACTGGTACGAGGTAGAATTTCAGGGAAAAAGAGGGTGGATTGCCGGCTGGCTGGTTCAGGTGTACGAAGCACCACCCCCCAGCCGGGACGAGCCCTCTACGCTTGAGGTGAAGGTGGGGCGGGAGCCGGGGCGGCTTGTGGTCACCCTATCGGTCAATAGAGAAGCTGCCTGCAAGTGGGAGGAGAAGGAAAACCCCCGGCGCCTGACCGTAACCGTCCCCGGGGTTACGGTCGTCCGCTCTCCCCTGGAGATAGATGTCCGGGAAGCCGGGCTGGAGCAGGTTGTCACCCGTTTCCCTGAGGGTGAGGCTGGCGCTGCCGAAGTGGAGCTTCTTTTCGAAGAAAACCCCCTGCCTGTTTTTTACCAGGTGGAAACGCCTGCTGCAGGGGAGTTGCGGGTGGTCATCCCTTATCAGATCTTGCAGGCGGAAGCCGCTCTCGAAGGGGAAACTTTTCTGATCACCCTGCGGGGGACGGCCCCCCTTGCCTACCGTGCTTTTACCCTGCGCAGTCCGCGGCGGCTCGTTTTCGATTTTTCTGGTTTTGTTTTGCACCCCGCTCTGCTGGGCTGGAAAAGGGAGGCGAACTTCCCGGAGCCTGGCGAGGCGCGCCTCGGGCAGTACCAGCCGGATGTGGTCCGCCTCGTGGTGGAGGCGGCAGGGGGTGCTTCTTTTACAGCAGAGCCCCGCGCCGGTGCCCGGGAGCTTCTGATCAGGATCAGAATTTCGGGGCTGGCCGGGCGCCGGGTGGTTCTCGATCCGGGGCACGGGGGGCGCGACCCCGGGGCGATCGGGCCCTCCGGCATCCGGGAAAAGGACGTCAACCTGGCGATTGCCCTGCTGGCGGCAGAGGCGCTCCGGGAGCAGGGTCTTGAGGTGGTTTTGACCAGGGATGGGGATCAGGAAGTAGAGTTGCGGGAGCGCGCCGATAAGGCAAACGCCAGCCAGGCCGATGTTTTTGTGAGCATTCACGCCAACTCTGCCTCCAATGCGGCTGTCGGAGGGACAGGAACTTATACCTACGCCCCTCCAGACACCACACCCGGCCCCGAGCGGGAGGTACGCCTGTACCTGGCCCGGCTGCTCCAGGAGGAGCTCGTCCGGGCCCTGGGGCTGCGGGATGCCGGGATCTTTGAAGCCAATTTCGCGGTGCTGAGGTACACCGCGATGCCCGCCGCCCTGGTGGAGGTTGCCTTCCTCAGCAATCCCGCCGAGGAGCAGCTGCTCGCCAATCCCGAGTTCCAGCGGCAGGCTGCCGCAGCCATCGCCCGGGGGATCGTCCGCTTTCTCACCGAATAACTTTTTTGCCGCGCCCTTTTTCCGTTTCGCGGACAAAAAAACCCGGCACTCGGGCAAGAAGCCGGAGGCCGGGTTTTATTTTGAGGCCGGGCTGGGGAAAGGTTTTATTTGCTCAAGGGACCTACGGGCAGCACGGTGCGCTTATAAACAGTGTTGAGGACTCCTGCTGCTGAAGTATACCAGGCAGTGAAGGCGCAGATAATACCCATAATTCCTCCGGGCACGCTGGAGATCAGGCCGAATTCTGCCAGGTCCAGCAGGATAAAGGTGATCTCTAAGGTCGTGAAGATTGCACAGACGGCGACGCTTACCCGGAAAGAACCGATCCACATATAGGTGTTGAAGATGGTGAAGCCGATCAGGAAGATCCCTGTGAGCGACCCGCCCCACTTTACGGGGACGCCGCACGCTACGAGTAAAGTCATCAAGGCGAGGGACATCCAGAAAGCCCCGTACGTGGAGAAGGCAGTCGCGCCAAAGACGTTGTTCTTTTTGTACTCCTGCATTCCGGCCAGCAGCTGGGCGAGTCCCCCGTAGAAAAAGGCGAGCCCCAGGAATGCCTCGCCCACAACAAACTTGGCGTTGGACATGCTCAGCACGAAAGTTGTCAGGGCGAACCCGCCGAGTCCGAGCGGAGCGGGATCGGCGGTGGCCGCGACCTGGCTCACTTCGGCCCTGACGGTGTTTTGCTCACACATACTGTCTTAACCCCCTTTACCGCCTAAATGAAAAGACCTCCCAACTTGGGGAACCACCCCCTCCTCCCGAAAGGGGTTTCCTGCCTCATCGACCGGGCCTCTCCGGCAGACGCTGCTTCGGGCTGTCCTGTCCCAGCCGTCCTTTGTGCCCCTGTCTTTCTAGAGGGGGCTTTCCGGTGAGATTAATAAAGAATAACCCTCACGGGCATCTAATCTGCAAGCTCCCCGCCCGGCCTTTGCTGAACGCTTGAAGTTGGCTCAACTTAACAAAATACCCCTTCCACCTCCCCGCAGGGGCGGCAGCGTGGTGCAGCTGCTAAAAATTTCAAGGAAGCCTGGCGAAAACAAGAAGAAGCCGGAAGATGAAACATGAGGTTTCTGCTGGAGCGATCCCCGGATTGGGTTCTGGAGAGATGTCTTTTCCTGGTGAGAAAGGAGCAAATCCGGTTGAAGATGGGTGGTTTTTCGGGGTGTATATCCACCATTATAAACTGAGGAGGAGTTTTTTGTAAAGAGAGCTTTTTAAAAAATTTTTATGATATAATCTATAAGAATTTGCTTTAGAATGGCATTACAGGACGCAGGGTCGGGGCAGGGCGGGGCATTTGGACGGCGGAAGGCAAGTTGAAAGGGAGCTGGTTGTGATGAGAAGTTCGCAGCCGGGGCGGGCGATTGGAATCTTTGATTCCGGCGTGGGGGGTTTGACCGTGGCCCGGCTCATTTTTTCTCACCTTCCTGAGCAGGAAATAATCTATTTCGGGGACACGGCTCATGTTCCGTACGGCTCCCGCTCTCCCCGGGAACTGATTAAATTTGGCGACCAGATTGTTTCTTTTTTGATCGGGCTGGGGGCCAGGGTCGTCATTGCTGCCTGCAATACCAGTTCTTCGGTTTCCCTCCCCTTTTTGCGGGAGAAATACGATCTTCCCATCCTCGGCATGGTGGAACCGGGCGCAAAGGCTGCGCTGGAGGCGACGAAGAATAAAAGGGTGGGGGTCATTGCCACAGAAGCCACCGTCCGGAGCGGCGCTTATCCCCGCGCCTTGAGGCTTTTCGACGCAGGGGTGGAGGTTTTCATGCAGGCCTGCCCCCGTTTTGTCCCTCTTGTGGAGGCGGGAAAACTGGACACCCCCGAGGCCCGTGAGGCTGCCGCCGAATATCTTGAGCCCCTGCGGAGGGCAGGAATCGATACCCTGGTGCTGGGCTGCACCCATTACCCCTTTCTGGCTCCCGTGATCGCCGAAATCCTGGGGCCCGGTGTGAAGCTTGTGGATCCCGCCGAGGAAACGGTAAAGGAACTCGTCGCTCTCCTCGGAGGAGAGGGGAGCAGCCGGAGCAGCCGGAACCCCAGGCACCGCTTTTATGCAAGCGGCTCGCCGCGTTCGTTTTATACTGCCGGGCGGCAGTTTCTGGGCGGCTTTCCTTTCACCGTCGAGCAGGTTAACCTGAACGAGGAAAGGCGGGAAATTATTACCGGGAAGAGTTCTCCGGGAAGTGAGTGATTCCGGTGTACCTTGCGGTTTTGGGTTGCTGGGCTCCCTATCCTGCGGCAGGAGGGGCCTGCCCGGGCTACCTGCTTGTTTCGAAAAACCTTTCCCTTTTTCTGGACTGCGGGAACGGGAGCCTTGCCTGGCTCCGGCGCTGCACCGATTTCCGGGAGCTGACGGCGGTTTTCATTTCCCATTTCCATCCCGATCATTACGTCGATCTCTTTTGCCTCCGCCATGCCCTTGCCGGGGCGCGCCGGGAGGGGTCGCGGTCCCTTCCCCTCCCCCTGATCGCTCCCCTGGCGCCTGAAAAAGACGCGGAAACCTGGAGGAGTTACCCCGATGTTTTGGAGTTCAGAGGGATTGCTCCCGAAGCCTGCAGGTCTTCCCTTGCCGTTCCGTTGGGGGAGCTGCTGGGGAATTGTTTTCAGGGGGCATCCGGCGGGCGGGTTTCCTTTCTTTTAACAGACCATCCCCTGCCGAATCTGGCTGTAAGGTTCGAAAACGAGGGAAAGACCCTGGTCTACACCGGCGACACGGGGTTTTTCGAGGCTCTGGTGGAGTTTGCGGGAGGCGCCGACCTGCTGGTTTGCGAGGCTACCCTGCAGGAAAAGGACCGGGGCTTGGGGGTCTCCGGCCACCTCACCGCAAGGGAGGCCGGCCTGCTGGCGGCATCTGCCGGCGTGAAGAGGCTTCTTCTCACCCACTTCTGGCCCGAACATGATTTAAGAGTCACCTACCGGGAGGCGCGGGCGGTTTTTGCCGGGGATCTCCTGCTGGCGCGGGAGGGGCTGACCGTCTTCTTTTAAAATCTTTTGCCTGAAATCTTTTGCCCCATTTTGGGGTGCGGGAGGGTGAAAAGTGCGGGAGTTGACTGCAGACCTGATCGAGGCGAGGGTTGCAGAACTCTGCCAGGAGGCCAGCTTTGAACTTCCCTGCGATGTGGAAGCCGCCCTTGCAGCGGCTCTGGAGCAGGAAGAATCACCTCTGGGGCGCATGATTCTTAAAGATCTTTTGGAGAATGCCGCTCTCGCCCGGCAGGAGCGGATTCCCCTCTGCCAGGATACCGGCCTGGTGGTGGTTTTTGTGGAGATCGGGCAGGAGGTTCGAGTTACAGGAGGCAGCCTGGGGGATGCTATTAACCGGGGTGTGGCGAGAGGCTACCGGGAGGGCTGCCTGCGGAAGTCGGTGGTGGCCGATCCCCTGCGCCGGGTCAATACCGGCGACAATACTCCTGCTGTCATCCATTACGAGATCGTGCCAGGGGCTGCCTTCCGCCTCTCCGTGATGCCGAAGGGTTTTGGAAGCGAGAACTGCACCGCGCTGGGGATGCTGAGGCCCACTGCCGGGAGGGAGGGCGTGAAGGAATTCGTCACTGCTGCCGTCAGGCAGGCCGGGGCAAACCCCTGCCCCCCTGTGGTCGTGGGAGTGGGGCTGGGGGGGACGGCGGAGAAGGCACTTTTCCTTGCCAGGCGCGCTCTCCTGCGGCCGCTCGGGGCTTTCCACCCCGACCCTGAAGTGGCGACACTGGAAGCGGAGCTCAAGGAGGCGGTGAACGCCCTCGGCCTTGGGCCCGGGGGGTTAGGGGGGACGGTTACCGCCCTTGCCGTTCACATCGAAACATACCCCACGCACATCGCGGGCCTTCCCGTCGGGGTGAGCATCAGCTGCCACGCGGCGCGGCACCGGACCTGGGTCTGGGGAGGGGAAGAGGATGAATGAGCCCGTTTCTCTCAAGGTTCCCTTCACGGCGGCAGCAGCGCGGGAGCTGGAGGCCGGGCAGCGGCTCCTGCTGACGGGGGTGCTCTACGGAGCGCGGGACGAGGCGCACCGGCGCTTTGCGGCGGCCCTGGCGCAGGGGGAAGAGCTCCCCCTTGACCTCAGGGGTGAGGTCCTCTACTACGTGGGCCCGACGCCTCCACCCCCAGGACGGGTCTGCGGTGCGGCAGGCCCCACCACGAGCGGGCGCATGGACCCCTTTACCCCACCCCTCCTGGCTTACGGGGTGCGGGGGCTGGTTGGGAAGGGCAACCGGAGCGCGGAGGTGGTTGCGGCCCTGCAGAAATACGGCGCGGTATACCTCGCAGCGACGGGAGGGGCGGGCGCGCTCCTTTCCCGGTGCATCAAAGAGGTGAAGGTGGTTGCCTATCCTGATTTGGGCCCGGAGGCCGTCTACCGCTTCGTGGTCAGGGACTTTCCCGTCATCGTGGCCATCGACAGCCGGGGCCGCAATCTCTACGAAAGCGGCCCCGCCCGGTACCGGAAGCTTCTTCCTTAAATTGCGTTCTTGTGCTAAACTTGGGATAACAAAGATTGGGAGTTGGTTTTGATGCGCCCTGATGGAAGAAGGCCCGGGGAATTACGCCCCGTCCGCATCCGGCGTCACTATTTGAAGTATGCCGAGGGTTCGGTCCTCATCGAGATGGGGGACACGAAGGTGATCTGCACCGCCAGCATCGAGGACAAGGTTCCCTCCTTCATCAAAGGGGAAGGGAAGGGGTGGGTTACCGCCGAGTACAGCATGCTTCCCCGCTCCACCTCGGTGCGAACCCCGCGGGACATTACGAGGGGGAGGCTCAACGGAAGATCCTGCGAAATCCAGCGGCTCATCGGCCGTTCTCTCCGGGCCGTCGTGGACCTGGAGAAGCTGGGGGAGCGAACGATCTGGATCGACTGCGACGTCATTCAGGCCGACGGGGGGACGCGCACGGCGGCGATTACCGGCTCCTTCGTGGCCCTTGTAGATGCCCTGCGGCTCCTCCGGGAGCAGGGGCTCCTGGAGGAGCTGCCCCTGCGCGACTATGTTGCCGCCGTAAGTGTGGGGAAAGTAGATGGGGAGCTGTGCCTCGATCTCTCCTTTGAGGAGGACGCCCGCGCCGAGGTTGATATGAATGTCGTGATGACCGGAAGCGGAGAGTTTGTGGAGATCCAGGGGACTGCCGAAGGAAGGCCTTTCACCGGCGAGGAACTCTCCCTGCTCCTGGACCTGGCAAGGCGGGGGACGAGGGAGCTCATCGCGCTCCAAAAAGAACTGCTGGGTGAAATCCATGCAGAAGATCGTGATTGCCAGCCGGAATCCGGGCAAGATTTCTGAATTTCGGGAGCTTCTGGCGGACCTTCCCGTGAAGCTCCTTTCCCTTGCGGACTTTCCCGGCCTCCCCGAAATTCCGGAGACGGGCTCCACGCTGCGGGAAAACGCTCTTTTGAAGGCGCGCGCCGTTGCTGCTGCGACGGGACTGGTCGCCCTTGCAGACGACTCCGGGCTCGAGGTGGATCACCTGGGAGGGGCGCCCGGGGTCCGCTCCTCCCGTTTTGCCGGGCCCGGCGGCGATGACGAAGCCAACAACAGAAAGCTCCTGGCCGCCCTGGAGGGGGTTTCCTTCGACAGGCGGACGGCGCGCTTTCGCTGTGTGATCGCCGTCGTCACCCCATGGGGGGAGGAGTTTCTGAGCGAGGGAGTTTGCGAGGGGAGAATAACCTTCTTCCCCCGGGGGAAGAGCGGTTTTGGCTACGATCCCCTTTTTTTCGTTCCCTCCCTGGGGAAGACCTTTGCGGAACTGGGGCCCCAGGTGAAGAATCAGATCAGCCACCGCGCCCGGGCCTTGCGCCTGGCGCGTGATGTTCTTGTCCGCCTGCTGGATGAAAGAAAGGAGGCAGGGGATGCGGGTCGGGATTTTAAGTGACTCGCATGGTGATTTGAGGAGGGCAGAAAGGGCCGTGGCGCAAATGGGAGCGGTTGATCTGCTGGTCCATGCGGGGGATTATTACCGGGACGCCCTCCACCTGGGAAAGGTGTTCGGGATTGAAGTGAAGGCCGTTATGGGAAACTGCGACAGGAGCGTCCTGGGGCCTGTGGAGGAGGTTCTGGAAATTCGGGGGCGCCGCATCTACCTGACCCACGGCCACCTGTACGGGGTCAAGCATGGTTTGCTGCGCCTCTATTACCGCACCTGCGAGATTGGGGCGGAGATGGTGATTTTCGGGCACACCCATGTCGCCCAGCACGGGGAGATCGAGGGGGTTTATTTCCTCAACCCCGGGAGCATCGCCCGGCCCCGGCTCCAGGAGAAATCCACCTATGCAGTTTTAGAATTCCAGGCTTCCGGCTACAACGTGGAAATTTTTGAGCTGCCTTGAAAATTAAACGGTGTCAGGCGTCAGTAAAAATGTCAGGGAAAAAATTTCGGAACGCTGCCGGGAGCTTTATAGCTTTATAAAGTTTATAAAGATCGTCCAGCATCCCCTGACCTGTAGGGAGCGCGTCTTCTCTGTGCGGCGGTTTGTGCTGACCATTACCCATGTAGCTCTTTTGGTCCTGCGGAGGTCTCGTGGATGCCTGGATTGCTACTTATAGTATGTAGACTTTTAATCATCATGTAATAAGATTGGTTTATGGACCCAAAGAAAGTTTTTGGTCAAAATGTTCGCCGCTTGCGAAAACGACGCGGATTTTCCCAGGAAGAACTGGCTGAAAGGGCGGGCCTTCACAGGACGTACATAGGCTCGGTAGAGCGCGGGGAACGGAATATTTCCCTGGAAAACATTGTGGCCCTCGCTCGGGCGCTTGGCGTCAGTTTGGCCGAATTAGTTGAAGGGATTGTTTCGCCTCTGGACATGGAGGGCCAGAGCAGCGATGGGTAATTACCTGTCGGACGAAGAAATTATTGAGGCACAAAAATTGCTGGAGCTTTACTATTCGCTTCCTTTCGGTATCGATATGCCAGGGCCGGTCTGGGAGCAGATCTTTGCCCGTATAAAAGGTGGAACCTGGTCAGGGAAACGCGACAATCGACCGAATCCCGACGTTGTCGTAAACGGCATAAGATACTCAGTCAAAACGGAAAGCCTGGACCACGCTATCAGCAAAAAGCGCAGGGCAGCGAGGGATTTCCTGGGATACCGCGAGGATTTGATTGTAGCACGCCCACCCGTAGATGAGTTGTTGAAGGAAAACGAATTACACTCCCTCGACGCAAGCGAACTCGGTGCACGCGTGTTAAGCGCGTACAATACCATAGCCAGCCAAAACTGGGATCGAATTAGCATCCTGTTAAGGTTGCGAAGACGCGAATTCATATACTGGGAGATCGATCCGCCCATCTATGACGTAGATAAATATACATGGCGTGACAGTGGTAAGGCAAAAGGCCAGAGCCGAAATATTATTACAACTCCGCGGCCAGCGCAGTTCAAATGGACATCCAGGGGCAGCCAGTTTTACGTATTGTACGAGATTCCTGCCAATGCAGATATTCTCCAGATTGAACCCAAGCCCTTCACTTTGGACGAATTACTGAGTTTGCGGCATCGTATTCCGAGATAACGCGGTTTACAATTGACCGGAACTCTTCGAAACTTATGTTAATGCGCGTCACCGGCAACGCAGTGGCCAGCCATTCTGCATATAACTTGCGGTAGTCCAGTTCTTTTTTTCGCGGAACGTGACTGTACTTTATAACATACCGGTCGCGAGATCGAGATAATGCCTCCCTGATGAATCCTGTTATCTGGCGGTGGACTTCTGCCTTGCCGTTTTCTTCTATGCTTTGTGGTGCTCTTGCCTTGCGACAGTGCAAAACAAGGTTGTAACCGACCGCGTTTTCTGAAACAAACTGTTTAAATGTGCCATGCTTCTTGTCAAATATCTGTATGCCTTCGATAGCAAACCCTGCGTCAAAAATGGCTTGCTGGAAAGCTTCCCAGACTTTGGCCGACGAATTATGAAACATGATGCTCATCCAGCCATCGTCTTTAAGTACACGCCTTGCTTCAACCAACGCTTTTGTTAACAATTTCTTGTATTCCTCTAACCCCTTCCCCTGCGAGTCGTTGATGATGATTTCTTCCGTATTGTCGGTGAAGGTCCGTAACCAGCTTTCCCACAAGAAATTCATTTCAGAGTAGTTGATATTGCCTCCAAAAGGTGGATCTGTCAGGATGTAATCGATAGACTTGCTCGGAATCTGCGGCAGCCAGCACGCAGATTGGGTGCTGATGCGAAACTGCCGGGCTGCCTTTGGCGCGTTGCTCAAATACCAGCTTATGGTATGAGCCTTACGTTCGAAGGCTCTAAAGACATTTTGTTCATTCATTATGCCTGGTACGTTGAAGTTGGCTGTGTTTCCACTCCCTCCCCAGAACCGGAATTCTGCGAACACCGTCACACGCTGGTAGAGAGATGTTAGCGTGAAGAAAAGCTTTGTGCGTATCTCAGGGTCAGGCCACCGCGCAGCGACATCCCATAAATACGCCATAGCCCAAAGTGCTCGTGGCGTATAAGCTTTATCCACGCTTGTAATCCCGGCCGCGATTGGTTGTCTGGTATTTACGCCTTCGGGGAAAGGGTCCACGGGGTACCATAAATCCTTTGGTATCCCGTCACTTTCAATCTTGGCCAGCAGGGCCAGGTCGTGTTCGTCAGGTGAAGCAACCGCTTCTTTCAGGCCTCGCTGGCAGCATTTGTACCCCACCTGGACAGGGTACCGTCTGGTTTTCTTTAACAGTCTCTTCTTCAGGTTTTTGCCACAGTATGGACAGGGAAATTCAGTCCTTATCTTGCTTTCACGTGGGCTAGGCCGCTCGTCGCGGGCAACGTCCCAAAGAATAAGTTCTCGGCCACAGTAGCGGCATAAAACGCCGTAGCTCCATACCATATAGAGCATGGGAACAGTGCGTCCGCAAACGCGGCAATGAGTGTTGTAAAGCCTTTGTTCTAATTCCACGGCATGTTTTAAAACGCACTGGACGGCTTGAAGATAGCGATGCGCAGGAACCGGTGTAAGCATATTCCAGGTAATGAAAGTGGCAGCTGGTGATAGATCAACCAGAATAGCCTTGCGCCCCATTTCGGTTGCCGCAACACCGGTCATCCCGGAGCCACAGAACGGGTCCAGGACAACATCACCGGAACGGGTATAATAGTCAATCAACAGTTTTAAGCCTTCTGGCGGGACCTTTGTATGGTATGTATGGGCATCGTATACGTAAGAGTTCTTACCAGCAGATATGTTGTTCGTATAAGGCAAAGGTACGAATTTTGGGGGCCGCGTGGGATCGGTTAAATCGGCGAGATACGGGTTATGAGAAAGATAGAACACCGGCGGTGCATCGTGTAAAGGAGAGGCTTCAACCTTTGGCAGAAGATCGGCCCTGGCCGGCGCCGGGGGTTTTGATTCAAAAGGAAAGGTGAATTGAGTGACACGGTATTGTGCGGTGTTTTCGCGTAGATAGCCGAACTCTGGAGGCGAAGTAATGTCATCGGGTAGCGTTCCAAATCGTTTGCAATAAACCTCAATGATGTGGTCTGGCGCGCTCACAAGTCCTCGCTCCACACGGCTTAAGAACCCGGGATCTATTCCCAGATCCCTTGCCATAGCTTTTAGCGCAACGCCGGATTTTTGACGCATTTCTCTCAAATAGCTTCTCACAGGAAAAAACCTCCTGCCAGCCTTTGGTACTTATAGGCATTATAGCGCTGGATTGACTTCCTGTCAACCGTTTGTATCCAAAAGTGGGAGTAAAGGCTCCTCCTTTTCCGGTGCTGCTTCTTTTAGCCAGGCCCCGGAGGAAAGCAGCCGCCCCTTGGAAAAGGCTACCAGGCAATGGCCAAGACCTTCGAATACCCTATCCAACCAGGAACGCCCGCCCGGCTGGTTTTTTGAACTTGTCTACGTGATGGCCGGGGCGTGACCAGGCCCTGGTCGAGGACCATTCTTTCGATCTCCGTGCCCGGAAGAAAGCTTAAGCCGGGGAGCTGCAAATAGTTTGGGCTGAAAAAGTGGGGATGACCCCCCAGGAAAATTAAACGGTTGACATTTGAGCGGGGACCTGTTAAACTTTTTGCAAAATAGCATCGGAGCTTTTGCTTCTTGGAACCCTCACTTTCAGAAGCCACCTACCTTGCAAGCTGACCTGCCTGAAGCACTTACCTCATGCAGAATTTTTTGTGCAGCACCGTATCTTCTCTTGTCCTGTTTTCCTTTACGCGCTGGTATTTGCTTTCCGGATTACTTTCGTATTTGTGCAATCTGTTTTCCTGGAATTCTTAATTTTTCGAAGATTATGGAATCAGCGAAAGGCATCTTTGCTTTTGATATTCAAAGGAGAGGGGGGAGGAGAAAAAAGCAGGGGAGGAAAGAGGAAACGGCCTGTTCGATTTTTTATATTGAAAAACGGAGGTGGTTTTGAGTGAGCGACAGCCAGGCAAGGGGATGGGTTGTCACCTTTGCCGGAATGGGGGTCAACCTCTGTCTCGGGGTGCTCTATTCCTGGAGTGTCTTTAAAAAGGCGTTGATCGAACAGCTCAACTGGACCCATACTGCCGCTTCCTGGCCCTATACGGTGGCGATCATTGTCTTTGCTTTGATCATGGTTCCTGCGGGCCGCCTGACAGACAAGTGGGGGCCCAGGATTGTGGCAACTTTAGGCGGTGTTTTTGCAGGCGGGGGGATGCTCCTTGCCAGTGTTACCCAGAACCTGGGAATGTTAATCCTTGCCTTCGGGATTCTGCTTGGGACAGGGATGGGTTTGGGCTATGCCGCACCTACCCCGGCTGCTGTGAAGTGGTTTGGGCCCCACAAGCGGGGATTGATCTCCGGCCTCGTGGTCGCCGGTTTTGGTCTGGCCTCTGTTTACATTGCACCTTTGACCAATTATCTTCTTAAGTTTGGAATTTCAAGGGCCTTTCTGGTCGAGGGCATTATCTTTCTGGTGGCAATCGTCCTGCTCTCCCAGTTCGTAGTTTTCCCGCCCAAGGACTACCAGCCGGCTCCGCCTCCTGCCGTCCCTGAGGAGAAGAAAAAACCGCACCAGGCTGTGGCCAGGCACGAGTACGACTGGCACGAAATGATGAAAACTCCTGCTTTTTACCTGATCTGGATCACCTACGTGCTGGGCGCCTCGGCCGGGCTGATGATCATCGGCCACCTGGCAACGATCGCGAAGAGCCAGGCGGGGGTTGCCTACGGCTTTGTTCTCGTTGCTTTGCTGGCAGTCTTCAATGCGGGGGGCCGCGTTATTTCGGGGTGGGTGGGGGACATCATCGGCCGCGTCAATACCCTGACCCTTGTGCTTTTGATTCAGGCCCTGAACATGTTCCTCTTCAGGAATTTCACAACAGCAGGAACATTAACCATAGGCGCTCTTGTCGCCGGTTACTGCTACGGTTCTCTCTTATCCCTCTTCCCCTCGATTACTTACGAATATTACGGGACCAGGCATGCCGGGATCAACTACGGCCTCGTCTTTACCGCCTGGGGTGTGGGCGGTGTTGTGGGGCCGATCATTGCCGGGAAAGTGGTGGATATAACCGGCGTTTACGACCAGGCCTACCTGATTGCTGCCGCATTATGCGTGATCGGAGCCTTGCTGATCCGGCTTGCAGGAACTCCAAAGGCTCCGGAAGCTGCATCAGGAGCCTGAAGGTAAAGAAAGAGAGCTCAACCGAAAAAACCGTTTTGCTCACCATACTCCCCGCGCGCGGGGTCTTTTTTTGGCCCGGAAAAAGGTCAGGCTGCCTGCAGGAATAGAAAGGGGAGAAACTGGTCATACTTCGGAGGGAAGCAGCAGCGGAAAGGACTGAAAACCCGGGGGTGAAATGGTGGCAGCGTCAGAAAAGGAATTTGTTGTCTTCCGCCGGATTCCGGAGCGGGGGGAGATCTTTGACCTTTTCCGGCGGGTAACCGAGAAGATCCGGCGGGAAGCCCTTTTTAAATCCCGCTGATTTCGAAAATTTAACGGAGGTGTGAGGCGCTTTGCCCTATACTCTCTATCTCAAAGTGATTTTCCAAACGGTTCTCGCCTTTTTTGCCGTTCTGGTCCTGACCCGGATCCTGGAAAAGGAGCAGTTGAGCCAGTTGACTTTTTACGAGTACATTACGGGGATCACCATCGGGTCTCTTGCGGCGGGGCTGGCGATCGATACCCTGGTCAGCCCGTGGGTGATTCTCGTTGCCCTCATTACTTTTGGAGCTCTAACCTACCTGATGGGCTACGTTTCCTTGAAGAGCAGGGTTGCCAGGAAGTTGCTGGAAGGGGAGCCGACCATTGTTGTTCAGAACGGAAAAATTATGGAAAAGAACATGGCCCGGCTCCGCTACAATGTTGACGATCTCCTTGCCCAGCTGCGGGAGAAGGGGGTTTTCAACATCTCCGATGTGGAGTTTGCGGTGCTTGAGCCCAACGGCCAGTTAAGCGTCCTGCTGAAGTCCCACAAAAAGCCGGTGACCCGGGAGGACCTTCAGGTTCCCAGCTCTTACGAAGGGATAAGCAGCGAGTTAATCGTTGATGGTCAGGTAATTTACCAGAATCTCCAGCAAAACAACCTGGATGAGGCCTGGCTCATCAGCGAACTGAAAAAGCAGGGGATCAACTCTCCCAAGCAGGTGATGCTGGCCAGCCTGGATGCCCAGGGGAATCTCTATGTCGACAAGAAGCGGGATGAACTAACCCATGACACCCAGGTTCAGGATGATCCGGGCCAGAAGAATCAGGCAGGTTAAGCCGGTTTTCGGCGGCAGCGCGTCCCGGGTTTTATTCCGAGGCGCTTTTTTGTTTTCCGACCCTTTTCGCCGGAAGGAAAAATTACTATAATTAGACAGAAGACAGGAAGATCCAGAAAGGGGTTGCTTTGATGGGCGAAATCAGGTTCGGAACCGATGGCTGGCGGGCCGTAATTGCAGAAGATTTCACCTTTACGAATGTCAGGCTTGTCGCCCGGGCCATCGCCCGATACGTAAAGGAGGCGGGGCTGGAAGAGCGCGGGATCGTGATCGGGTACGACAACCGTTTCCTTTCGGAGCGCTTTGCTGCCGCCGCGGCCGAAGTCCTTGCCGGAAGCGGGGTCCCGTGCTGGCTCACCGTTGAGGCAACCCCCACCCCGGTTGCCGCCTACGCGATCAAGGCGCTGCAGGCGGGCGGCGCCATGATGATCACCGCCAGCCACAACCCTCCAGAATACAACGGGATTAAATTTATTCCGGAGTACGCGGGCCCTGCGGTCCCCGAAATCACAGAGGCGATTGAAAGGAACATCCGGCTTTTGAAGGACGGCGGGATGATTCCGGCCCTTCCCCTCGCGGCGGCCCGGGAAAGGGGGCTCATCAGGGACTACGATGCGAAGCCGGGGTATCTGGCCCACCTCCGGCGGCTGCTCGACTACGGGGCCCTTTGCCGGGGGAACCTGAAGGTGGTGATCGATCCGATGTGGGGAGCAGGGATCGGCTACGTGGAGGAGCTTTTGGGGGGGGCCTGTAAGAGCCTGCAGGTCATTCACAACTACCGGGATGTTTTGTGCGGGGGTTCTCTCCCCGAACCCACAGCCGCCGCCCTGGCCGAACTCAAGCAGGCAGTTCTCAGGGAGGGGGCCGATTTGGGCCTTGCGCTGGACGGCGACGCCGACCGGTTTGGAGTCGTCGACCGGGATGGGAGCTACGTGACTCCGAACGAGATTTTATATATGCTGCTGCACTATCTTCTCGAGCACCGGCGCTGGCGCGGGGCGGTCGCCCGGACCGTGGCGACAACCCACATGCTGGACCGGATCGCCGATTCCTTCGGCCTTCCCGTTGTGGAAACACCCGTCGGGTTTAAGTACATCGGGCAGTCTCTCCTCCAGCACCGCAGCATTTTAGGAGGCGAGGAAAGCGGGGGCCTGAGCGTCCAGGGGCACATCCCGGAAAAGGACGGAATCCTTGCCCTTGCTTTGATTCTCGAGATGGTTGCCGCAAGGGGGAAATCTCTGCGGGAGTACCGGGAGGAAATCCAGGCGAAATACGGGCGCCTGGTGAGCGCCCGGCTTGACCTGAAGTGTGACCCCGCCCGGAAAGAAGAGCTTCTGGAGCGGATGCAGGACTGGCATCCGGAGCGGCTTAACGGGCAGCGGGTCGTGGAACGAAATACCAGGGACGGCGTTAAAGTTCTTCTTGAGGATGGAAGCTGGGTTCTGGTACGCCCTTCAGGAACAGAACCTCTGTTCCGGATTTATGCTGAAGCTCCCGATCCGGAGAAGCTCCGGGGCCTTCAGGAAAGTGCGCGCGGGGTCCTGGGACTTTAGCCTGTTTTTTCTTTCCGCTTCTGGCAGGAAGTTTCCTTTTTATGTCGAATTGCGCAGTTAAGCCATTCTTTATTTTTGCCCGGTGAAACGGCAGGGGGCTTGCAGGATGGAACTGGAGGCGCTGGACCGGGTTGTCAAAGAGACCATCGAGGCCGTTGACAAAGGGAAGGAAGCCATCTTCGATATTGCCGAGACTGCCCGGAGCGAAGTGGAGCGGGTTAAAAAGGAGCTTATGGCCATCAAGCAGGAGACGCTGGAAACCATTCAGGAAGTCGACCGCTATACCTTTTTAGAAAAACAGGCCCGCGTCCGGCTGATGGAGGTCAGCCGCGATTTCCACAAGCACAGTGAAGAGGCAATCAGAGAAGCGTACGACAATGCAAAAGAGGTGCAAATTCAGCTCTTTTTGCTCCAGGAAAAGGAGAAGAACTTGCGCAGGCGCCGGGATGAGCTGGAGCGGAGCCTGAAGCGCCTCACCCGCACCGTGGAGAAGGCCGAGACCCTGGTGACCCAGATCGGGGTCGTGCTCCAGTTTCTCCAGGGGACGCTGCAGGAGATCAACCTGAAGCTCGAAGGTCTGCAGCGGCAGCAGCAGATCGGGCTGCGGATTGTCCAGGCCCAGGAGGAGGAGCGGCGGCGGGTGGCGCGGGAAATTCACGACGGGCCGGCGCAGGCTCTGGCGAATATAGTACTGAGAACGGAGTACTGCGAACAGCTTCTGACCCGGGACCCGGCCCGGGTGAAGAGCGAACTCGCCCGGCTCAAAGAAATGGTGAGAAGCAGCCTTCAGGATATCCGCAAAATCATTTTCGACCTCCGGCCGATGGCCCTGGATGATTTGGGCCTGGTGGGAGGGCTGCGCCGCTTGCTGGGGGAACTTGAGGAGCGGCACGGCCTCCCCATCGAATTTCTCTTTTTCGGACGGGAAAGGCGGCTCGGCCGGACCTACGAGGTTGCCATTTTCAGGATCATCCAGGAGGCCCTTAACAATGTTATCAAGCATGCCGAGGCGAGCAGGGTTGTCGTGAAGCTGGAGCTCCTTTCAGAGCGGGTGGTTGCCGTGGTCAAGGATGACGGCAAGGGATTCGATCTCCAGGCCGTGGAGGCGCGGGGCGAGCACTATGGGCTGCTGAACATGCAGGAGCGCGCCCAGTTGCTGGAGGGAGAATTGAGGATTAAATCTGCCTCCGGGCAGGGGACAGAAATTATCGTGACAATTCCCATTGAAGAGGGGGAGGAAACAGTTGGAGGAAATCAGGATACTCATTGCTGATGATCATCCTCTCATCAGGGAGGGGCTGCGGCGTGTTCTGGAGCTGGATCCCCGCTTGAAGGTGGTTGGAGAGGCGGGGGACGGGCAGGGGGCGATTAACCTCGCCCGCGCCCTGCGCCCCGATGTCATCCTCATGGATTTAAAGATGCCGGGAACGGGGGGGATCGAAGCGAGCCGGGTGATCCGGAGGGAGTTTCCGGAAATCAGGATCATCATCCTTACGGTCGCCGAGGATGAAGAGGTTCTCGAGGTGATCCGGACGGGGGCCTCGGGATATCTGCTCAAAGATGTAGAGCCGGGAGAACTCTTAAAAGCGATTTATAATGTCATGGAAGGAAAGCCTGCCCTGCACCCTGTGGTTACCGGCAGGCTGCTGGGGGAAATCAACCGCCTCAGCTCACCCCCGCGCGAGGACGACGGGATCAGCGCCTTGACGGAAAGAGAGAAAGAGGTGCTTGCTTTAATTGCCCGCGGGGAATCCAACCGCAACATCGCCCGCAAGCTTTTCATCAGCGAGAAAACGGTAAAAAACCACATTACCAGCATCTTTCGGAAATTGAAGGTCGAGGACCGCACCCAGGCTGCCATCTACGCCATCAAGAAGCGGATGGTGGAAGTCTAGCCTTTTTAACCCTCCCTTCTTTCCCGGCATATACTGGAGCAGGGGAGAAGGGAGGGAAAGCCGTGGCCTCGGGTGTTTTTTTGTGCATTGTTTACCTCCTGGCCCTTTACGGGCTGATTTTGCTTACCTGCCGCGTGGCCCGCTTTTTCAGGAACCGCACCGCGGAGCACCCCTGCGTGAGCCTCCTCCTGATCGTCCGGAACCAGGCTGCGGTCATCGAAGGCCTGGTTCGGGACATCTTTTCTTTTTACCATACCCTGGTGCCCTCCTTTGAGCTGGTTGTGGTGGATGACGCCTCCCGGGACGAGACGCCGGAGATTTTGCAGCGCTTGAGCAGGGTGGCTCCCTTCCAGTTTATTCTCATGAAAGAGCACCGGCCGGGCGACAGGCCCCTTGAGGTGGGGCTCCGCGCCTGCCGGGGGGAAGTGATCTGTTATTTTCACCTTACCGGACAGGTCCATCCGCGCCTGATTACCCGTCTCGCGGCGCGCCTCTTAAAGGGGGAAGCAGTTCAGGCTCCCTTCGAGCACTGCGCCGTCACCCTGGTCAAAAGGGGAAAACCGGGCGGGAGGCCCGGGCGAAGCTGAGGGAATCCTGTTGGGACTTAGGTCTTATGGAAAAGTTGGAGTAAAAGTCCCGGTATGTAGCGACCCAGGGGCGATTTTACGGCATAAAAAATCTTGCTACAATTTACGCAGAGCAGGAAGCCGGGAGTTGCGGCGCGGTGCGAGGATGATCAAGCGAACTCTAAAATAAAAAAAGACCGGAGGGGGTGAAGGAGATGCGGGAGATCCTGGCAAGGCTGGTGCGGGAAGAAGATGGACAGGGGTTGAGTGAATATGCGCTGATTATTGCGCTGGTGGCAGTGCTCCTGATTGGAAGTTTGCTTGCGTTAAAGAAAGAAATTGCTAGTGTGTTCACTAATATTACAGAAGGCTTTAAAAAGACAGAATAAAAAGGGATTTAAAGTTGGCTCCTCTCCCTGTTGCGACCCTACCCAGGTAGGGTCTCTGTTTATCCGTAAGTTCAAGCGTGCGGAATATCCGAAAGCTTGCCTGCCGGACTTATGCCGGCTCCCAGAGGGCAGGCAACGTCTCTGCGATTCGGTGTTTGGTGTAACAAGTTGGGGAGGGTTGGGGATGGCCGTTCTGCCCGATCTCGTGCTGGTGGCGACCCTGGCGGTTTGCCTTTACACAGACCTGAAGGAGCGCAGGATTTACAATAAAGTTCTTTTTCCTGCAGCTGCGGCGGGGATGATCTTCTACGCGGCGCGGGGCGGCCTCTCCGGTTTGAAATTCAGCGCGGCAGGCCTGGGCCTCGGCCTGCTCCTCTTTTTCATTCCCTTTGCCCTGGGGGGCCTGGGCGCCGGTGACGTCAAGCTGCTGGGTGCGGTGGGGGCCCTGAAGGGGCCCCTCTTTGTCTTTCACGCCGCCCTGGGAACCGCCCTTGCCGGGGGGGTGATCGCGCTGGGGATTTTGTTCTGGCGCCGCCAGATCTGGACCACTTTCAGGCGGCTCGCTCTCGCCTGCGGGGTTTTGCTTGTGGGGAAAAGGAGCGCCGCCGCAGGCGCTCTTCTCATGCTGGAGCGGAATCCGTACAGCTCCCTTTTCCCCTACGGTGCGGCGATTTTTTTAGGTACACTGATGGCCTACTGGTTCGGAAATTTCCTGCCGGCCTGGTGGTGAAGACCGATGTCGGGAAAGCCGCGTTGCTCCATTCTCTTCCTGTTCCTCGGCAGCAGGGGGCAGGCCCTTCTGGAGCTTGCCCTGATCCTTCCCGTGCTCCTGCTTCTGGTTTTCGGGATCATCGAGTTCGGCAGGGTTTTTCACGCCTGCCTGGTGGTCACCCAGGCCGCCCGGGAGGGGGCACGGGTGGGTGTGGTGGGGGGGACAGATGCAGAAATCACGGCCGCCGTTGAACAGGCTGCTGCAGGTCTTGACAAAACCCGCCTCCAGATCGAGATCGCGCCTCCCGAGGGAGGGCGGGTGCGGGGGGATTCCCTCCGCGTCGAGGTGAATTACAGCGTGCCTCTCGTGGTGCCGCTCATCGCAGAGCTTGCTCCCAACCCTTTTCCCGTGACGGCGGCGGCCACGATGCGGGTTGAATGAATGGGGAGGTCGTCGCAGGTGCTGAAAAAAATAGCCGGGCGGGTAAAGGTTAGTGTAATTTTCCTGGCCGGGAACGAGAGAGGGACCGCCCTCGTCCTGGTTGCGCTGGCTCTCGTCGGTTTGCTGGGCTGCACGGCCCTCGTTACCGATGTCGGCCTCCTCTACAGCCACCGGGCGCGCCTGGTCAATGCCGCAGATGCGGCGGCCCTTGCGGGCGTTCAGGAGCTTCCCGCCCGCCCCGAGGAGGCGCAGGCGGTGGCCCGGGCTTATGCCGAAGCCAACGGCGTTCCCCCGGACCAGGTGGAGGTCGAGGTTGCGGATGACTGCCGTTCTCTGACCGTAAGGCCGCGCCGGACGGTCCAGCTTCTTTTTGCCCGGGTTCTGGGTTTTGCCAGCCAGGAGGTGAGGGCTGCGGCGACGGCAACGGTGGCGCCCTTAACCGGTGCTGCCGGTGTCGTCCCCTTCGGCATTGAAGAGCAGGAGCTGATTTTCGGCCGGGAGTACGTCCTGAAAGAGGGTGCGGGAAGCGGGGGAGCCAGCGAAGGGGAAGATGGGAGGATGCACGGCTGGTACGGCGCCCTCGACCCCGACAACAACCCCGGCGGAGGCGCCCGCGACTACGAGGAGAGGATCAAATACGGCTACCAGGGGGTCCTCCGGGTAGGTGACATCATCCTGACCGAAGGCGGGAACATGTCGGGCCCCACAAGCGAGGGCGTCGCGTACCGCATCGCGCAGTGTACAGATGGGTGCACCTTTGAAAACTTTGCACGGAACTGCCCCCGGCTCGTAATCGTCCCGGTTGTCAGGGTTGTGGAAGAACAGGGCGGGCATCCCAAAAAGGTGGAGGTCCGCGCCTTTGCCGCTTTCTTCCTGGAGGGTGTGGAAGGCCAGGGGAACAAAAACAACGTGATCGGACGCTTCGTGCGGACCGTTTACCCGGGGGAAGCGGAGGGCGGCGGGGATGATTACGGTCTTTATGCCGTCAGGCTGATTCATTGAAGCACAGAGGGGTGAAAAGCGTGTCCCGTCCCAAAATCATGATTGCGGCTGCGCTTGTTCTGGCCGCCCTGGCTGCGGGGGCCGGCTCTTATTACCTTCGCCTGGCAGAGGAGGCCCGGACTCACGTGGAAAAGGGTTCCGTTGTTGTGGCGCGGTCCGGGGTTCCGGCAAAAGTCCGCGTGGCGCGGGAAATGCTGGATGTGGTGGAGATGCCTGCTGCGTACATTCACCCCCGCGCTGCCCGGAAGCTGGAGGATGTGGTCGGGGCAATCACGCGGGAGCCGCTGGTTGCCGGAGAGCAGGTGCTCCTCGACCGCGTGGTCAGGGAAACGGAGACAAAGGCCGGGCTGTCTTTTCTTGTTCCCCCGGGAAAACGAGCCGTTACGGTGGCTGCGGACGAGGTGACGGCGGTCGGCTGGCACGTGCAGCCCGGGGACCGGGTGGATGTCATCGGGACGGTGGAGGTGCCGATGCCAGGCAAAACTGAGCCTGGAAAACGGGAGGACAGGGTGATCACCATCGTGGCCCTCCAGGATGTGGAGGTCCTGGCTGTTGGCAAAAATCTGGAGTTCGTCCGGGAGCAGGGGAAGGAGAAAAAGGTTGAGGTAAAAACGGTGACCCTTGCCGTAACGCCGGAAGAGGCAAAGCCGCTCGTCCTGGCAGATGAAGAGGGAACCATCAGGCTGGCCCTGCGCTCTCCTGTAGAAAAGGGAAAGGTTTCTTCGGCGCCCTTTGAGCTGGAGGACTTCCTTTACCTGCCGACGGTCCCCGAGGCGTACCACCGCCTCCACCGGCAGGCAGAGCTGGAGCGCTGGCGCCAGATTGCCGCCTACCGCGAGTCCCTCCCGAATCTCCCGGGCGGCGGTCCGGGTGTTTCCGGCCCCTCCGAAGAGAAGGGGCCTCTCGAGGGTCCCGTTTCCAGATAAGCAGCAGACCAGCAGGGTTGCCGGAAGAAGGTGAAAGCTTGGAACCCATTCGGGTCTTGATCGTAGATGATGTCCCCGAAACCTGCGAAAACATCAGGTGCCTGCTTCATTTTGAGCCCAGGATCGAGGTCGTCGGGGAGGCGCGGGACGGGGAAGAGGCGGTGAAAAAAGCCGAGAAGCTCCGGCCCGACATCATCCTGATGGATATCAACATGCCGGTTCTGGACGGGATTGCCGCCACCGAGGCCATTTCCCTGCGGGTGCCGGGGAGCGCCATTATCATCATGTCCGTCCAGGGGGAGCAGGAGTACCTGCGCCGGGCGATGGCGGCCGGGGCGCGGGAGTATATCGTTAAGCCTTTTACCAGCGACGAGCTGACCGCAACCATTTACCGGGTTTACGAGATGGAAAAGAAGCGGCAGCTTCACGCCCAGGGCGCCTTGCTGCCGGGCAGAAGATCTGAAGCCCAGGTGATTGCCATTTTCAGCACCAAGGGCGGGGTGGGAAAAACAACCCTCGCCGTAAATTTGGGGGTTTGCCTGGTGCGGGATTTCGGCTGCTCCGTCGTTCTGCTGGACCTCGACCTGCAGTTTGGAGATGTCGCGGTCATGCTCAACCTGATGCCGCGCCAGACCATTTCCGACCTTGCAGCGGAGTTTCAGCAGCTCGACGGAGAGCTGCTGGAATCTTATCTCACGAAGCACAGTTCGGGTTTGCGGGTCCTGGCGGCCCCCTCCCGCCCCGAGTATGCGGAGCTGGTGACTGCACCCCTTGTGGAAAAGGTCATTAATCTCTTAAAGACGCGTTATGATTACATCCTGATCGATACCCCGGGCATCTTCACCGATCCGAGCCTGGTGGCCCTGGATTATGCCCACCTGATTCTGCTGGTTTCTTCCCTGGACCTCCCGACTTTAAAAAACGTGAAGCTCGGTCTCGAGGTGCTTGATTCCCTGCACCACAAGGATAAAGTGAAGGTTGTTTTGAACCGGGCAACCCCGGAAATGGGAATCGGGCCCGGGGATGTGGAAAAGGTCCTGGAGTTCCCCTTAACCAGCCAGATTCCGAGCGACGGCCGCCTCGTGGTGGGGGCCGTTAACAGCGGGGTGCCCTTCCTCCTGAGCCACCCCCAGAGCCGGGTTGCCGAGAGCCTGCGCCAGCTGACTTGCCTTTTGGTGCAGCAGCGGGAAAGCCGGGACGGGCAGAAGAAGGGGCGGGGCCTCCTTGGCCGCCTCCGCTCTCAGTTTGTTTAACGGAACGCGCTTGGGAGAGTGGTTCTCTTGTCGCTTCTGAAAAGGCTTCAGGAACAGAGGTCTGTTTCTCAGGAGACGGGGCGTGCTCCCGGGGGAAACAGGCGGCCGGGGGCGCGCCGCGACCCCCTCTGGGATTTGAAGTTTGCCCTGCACCAGAGGGTAGTTGAGGAGCTTGAGGAGGAGCTGCGGCCCGTGAAAGCCGGTGAGGAGGGAGACCGGGAGCGCGCTGCAGCCCTGGTCGAGGAAGTCATCCAGGCCTTCCTTGCGGAGAAAGGGCTTGCTTTGAGCCGCGCCGAACAGCAGCGTCTCCTAAGGGAGCTGCTGGACGAAGTCTTTGAGCTGGGCCCCATCACTCCGCTCTTGCAGGACCCTTCTGTTTCCGAAGTGATGGTTAACGGCCCCTACCAGGTATACGTCGAAAGGGGCGGGAAGCTGGAAAAAACGGAGATCCAGTTCCGGGACGACGCCCACGTCCTGCACGTCATCGAAAAAATCGTCGCTCCTCTCGGGCGGCGCATCGACGAGGCCTCCCCGATGGTGGATGCCCGGCTTCCCGACGGTTCCCGGGTGAATGCCATCATTCCCCCCCTCGCCCTCAACGGCCCGACCCTGACCATCAGAAAGTTCAGCAAGGACCCCTTTCAGGTCGGGGACCTCGTTCGCTTCGGAACCATGACCGTTGAGATGGCGAAATTTCTTGAAGCGTGCGTGAAGGCCCGTTTGAACATCATCGTTTCCGGAGGAACCGGCTCCGGGAAAACGACCACCCTGAACGTTCTCTCGTCCTTTATCCCCGAGGAGGAGCGGATCATTACGATTGAAGACGCGGCGGAACTCCAGCTGCACCAGGAGCACTGGGTGCGCCTGGAAACCCGCCCTCCCAACATCGAGGGAAAGGGCGCGGTGACGATGCGGGATCTTGTCCGGAACGCTCTCCGGATGCGCCCGGACCGGATTGTGGTCGGGGAGGTCCGGAGCGGCGAGGCTCTGGATATGCTCCAGGCCATGAATACAGGGCATGACGGGTCTCTCACCACCGCCCATGCCAACTCTCCCCGGGATCTTCTCGCCCGGCTTGAGACGATGGTCCTGATGGCGGGGATGGATCTCCCGGTGCGGGCGATCCGGGAGCAGATTGCTGCAGCCCTCGATCTGGTCGTCCACCAGAGCCGGCTTCGGGACGGGAGCCGGAGGATCACCCATCTCACCGAGGTGCAGGGAATGGAGGGGGACACCATCGTGCTCCAGGACCTCTTTGTCTTTGTCCAGACCGGAGTTGAGGCGCGGGGGCGGGTATCGGGGTACTTCCGGAGCACCGGGATCAGACCGAAGTTTTTGAGCAAGCTCCAGGCGGCGGGGATCCAGCTGGCGGATGAAATCTTCCGCGGCCCGCTTTTGTAGGCTTCAGGGGGTGTGATCGAAGTGCTCCTGAAGGTGTTTTTTGTCCTGGTTTTTGGGGCGACAGCCCTTCTGGTTTTGGGGCTGGTGGATTTTTTTACGGGCGGACGGCAGCTGGTCCAGGAGCGGCTCTTTCGCTACGTTTCGCAAAAGGGGGAGGATGAGTCCCGCGCCGGGAAAAAAGCGCTCGGCCGCGCCCTCCTGCGGCAGGGGGGAAGGTTTTTTGCCTCCTTGAAGTTCAGCGATAAGGTGGAGGCAAAGCTTGCCCGCGCCTCTCTGCCCCTGCGGGGGGAAGAGTTTCTCTTTCTCAATCTCCTGCTTGCGGTGGGGGTCCCTTTCCTCCTGTGGCTTTTTACGAACAATCCCGGTCTGGCTGTGCTGGGCGGGGTGTTTGCGCTCCTTGCGCCCTGGTTGTACCTGGAGCGCGCCCGGCAGAGGCGGCTGCATCTTTTCAACAACCAGCTGGCCGATGCCCTCGTCGTGATGACCAACTCCCTGCGGGCCGGCTACAGCTTCCTCCAGGCCATGGAAACGGTCGCCAGGGAAATGCCCCCTCCCCTTGCGGAGGAGTTCGGCCGCGCCTTTCGGGAGATGCAGCTGGGGACAGCCGCCGAGGCCGCCCTCAGCAATTTATCCCGACGGGTGGGAAGCGAAGACCTCGACCTGATCGTCGTGGCGCTCCTGATCCAGCGCCAGATCGGGGGGAATCTCGCCGAAATTCTGGACAACATCGCCGAAACCATCCGGGAACGGATCCGCATTAAAGGGGAAATCAAGACCCTCACCGCCCAGGGGAGGATTTCGGGGCTGATCATCGGTCTTTTGCCGGTTGCGCTGCTGGCCCTTCTTTTCCTCATCAACCCGCTCTACGTCGGGGTTCTTTTCACCGAGCCCTTAGGCCTTATTCTCCTGGGCGGGGCTGCCCTTGGGGAAATCCTGGGTGTGCTCCTGATCCGCCGGATAGTGGACATTCGCGTTTGAAATCAGGGGAGTCGAGATCGTGGAATCCCTGTTTTACCTTACTCTTGGGTTAATCTTTTTAAGTGTTTATCTGGCCCTGGTAGGCATCCACGCCTTTGTTTTCCGGAACCAGATCCTTGTGGGAGAGCGGCTCGCACAGCTCAGGGAGGGCAAAAAGAGGGAGAGCCTCCTGCGGGAGGAGCTGCGGCAGCCGCTTCTGGTGCGGCTTGGAAAACCGGCCTGGGATCGGCTGGCGCAGGCCTTTGCCAGGCGGATGAGCGCCGAAAAGCGGCACCACTTCCAGCGGCGCCTGCAGGCGGCGGGCAGTCCCGGCGGGCTGGGCCCGGGCGAGTTCCGCCTGGTCCAGTACTTCCTTGCCCTCGGCCTCGGCGCCGCCGCGGCCGGTGCGGGGCGGCTGCTTGGTGCCGGCGGATGGGGGATCTGCCTGCTTCTTCTGGCAGGCGCCCTTCTGGGAGCCTTTTTCCCCGAACTTTACCTTGCACTTCGCATTAAAGAGAGGCGCGCTGCGGTGGTGCGCAGCCTTCCCGATGTGCTGGATCTCCTCACCGTGAGCGTGGAGGCAGGTTTGAGCTTCGAGATCGCCCTGGTTAAAGTTACGGAAAGGTTTCGGGGGGTTTTAGCCGAAGAGTTCGGGCGCGTCCTTCAGGAGATGAAACTTGGGAAGCCCCGGCGCGAGGCTCTCAAGGATATGGCGGACCGGGTTGGGGCGGAGGACCTGATGGCTTTCGTAGGGGCCCTGACCCAGGCCGACCAGCTGGGTGTGAGCATCGGAAATGTCCTCCGCTTGCAGGCGGGGCAAATGCGCCGCAAGCGGCGCCAGCGGGCCGAGGAGCAGGCGATACAGGCCCCGGTCAAAATGCTCCTTCCCCTTGTTTTCTTCATCTTTCCCGCTCTTTTCGTCGTTCTGCTCGGCCCCGCCCTGATTCAGATCATGAGGCATCTTTAACCTCCGGGCCGGAAGGCTTTCCGGTTTTCTCAAAAAGGGGTGAGAGGATGGAGGTATACAATATCACCCGCCAGGTTGTCCTGGCGCGGGAGGTTCAGGTTGCCTTCTCCTTCTGGAGGCGCTTGAAGGGGCTGCTGGGGGAGCGCAGCCTCCCTGTAGGGAAGGGCCTCCTCCTGAAGCCGTGTAATGCAATCCATTCCTGGTTTATGTCTTTCCCCATCGATGTGGTTTTCTTAAGCGAGGAACTGGTGATCGTCCACACCATCGAGGCGATGCCCCCCTTCCGGTTCAGCCCCATCATCCGGGAGGCGCGTGCGGTGCTGGAGCTTCCTGCAGGGATCATCCGCTGGAGCGAAAGCCGGGTGGGCGACCGCCTCGCCTTGCGCACCTGCTTTTCCTGACCTTTGTTTCAGCCGCCGCGCAAATTCCTTCCGGTCTTTGGTTCTGCGCCGGTGTGGAGCGGCGGCCCTTCGCTCTCCGGAATTGTCCTGGCGGAATTTAAAGTTGCTCCAGAGCGGCAGCCTTGAATTTTTCTGCACGGAAGAGGCAGGTATTTTCCGGGCAAGGTTGAAGGATAAAAAAGGAGTTTGTCAGGCTGGGGAAGGGAGCGAAGGCTGATGGAACCAAGGGATGAAGTAAGGGATGAGAAAGGGAAGAAAGGTGCCTCCTTTGCCGGCGGTGTACGGGACGCCCTTCCGATCGTCCTCGGGTATCTCCCCCTGGGGCTGGCCTTCGGGGGGCTTGCCCGGATGGCCGGGTTGACCGCAGGCATGGCGGGTTTGATGTCCCTTCTGATTTATTCCGGTTCCGGTCAGTTTATTTTGGTGGCCCTGCTTGCGGCTGGGAGCGGAACCCTCGCGATGATCGCCTCCGTCCTTCTCGTCAACCTCCGCTATCTGCTGCTGAGCGCCTCTTTCGCCGCCTACACCCGGAGGCTGCCCGGATGGTTTCTCGCTTTGATTTCCGCGGAGATCACCGATGAGAGCTACGCTGTGAGCGTTTCCCGCTTCACCAGGGAAGAGCCGGCCGTTTCCTATCTTTGCGGCCTTTTCCCCACGGCCCACCTTGCCTGGATTGCCGGGTCCTGCGCGGGGGCCTTTTTGGGCGGGATGCTCCGGAACATTGACAGATGGGGGCTTGATTTTGCCCTTCCGGCGATGTTCATCTGCCTGCTGGTCTGGCAGGTGACAGACCGCCTGAAGCTGGCTGTCGGCCTCCTGGCGATCGCCCTGTTTCTCGTGCTGAATTTTATTTCCTTCAGTTCCTGGAACATCATCCTGGCTGCGCTGCTTGCCGCCGCCGGGGGGGTTGTTTTGGAAAAATGGAGCAGAAAGCAATCTGGGTCGTCCTGGTGATCGCGGGGCTGAACTACCTCCTCCGGGTCCTTCCAGTGGCAGTCCTGAAAAAAAAGAAACTGCCCGGAACCCTGGAGAGGTTCCTGGATTTCACCCCCTGCGCGGTGATGGCGGTAATGGTTGCTGCGGGAGTCTTCGCCTCCGGAGAGAGGCTGGATTTCTCCTTGAAAAACGTCTATCTCTGGGCCTCTCTTCCAACCCTGGCTGCCGCCCTGAAAACGAAGAGCCTGGGCTGGACGCTTCTGGTGGGAATGTTGAGCACGGCCCTGTTCCGTCTTTTCTTTTAGCAGACAACAGGGTCCGGGGAAAATGTGGTAAAATAAAGAGAAGTGTTCTGGCAGCGGGTGACCCGGGGCCGCTGCATCCGGAGGTGAGGGAGTGGGGCTGTTTTCTTTATACCTGGCTGAGGGGGCAGGGGAAAGACTCATTTTCCTTTCTCCGGAGCCGGCTTTTGATTTCGCTTACCTGCGCAGGAGCCGGGGCTACAGGAGCTTCGCCTGTTTGGGCGCCCCTCTCCCGGCAGGGATTGCCGCCTGCATCCTCCTGGACCTCCGGAAAGGCTTGCAGGAAGGCGGCAGGCTCCCTTTCAGATGGGAGCAGCTTCGAAAACGGCTCCTGCGCGCCCTGGGGCCGTATGCTTACCGCTCCGCAAAAAACTTCGCCGAGAGCCTTCCTTCATCCCTTAAGCTTTTTTCCGAGTCTTCCGGGCGCGGTGAGGGGAGTTCGCTTTCCCTTCCTGCAGGAGACGAGCTTGATGAGGTGGAGAGGCTGCTTGCGGGGCGCCTGCTCCGGAGGAGCGAAATTGCCCGCCTCCTCGGCCGGGGCGCAGGAGCCCGGAGCAGTCACCTGGCCAGGATCCTGCAGGCGCTCTCCCTTGCCGGAAGAGTTTTTCTGCTTCCTGCCCTCCTCCCCTTAAAGGGGAGCCTCGTCCGCTGCCAGCGCTGCGGCTGGGAGGGGATTCCCCGGCCGGGCCTCTGCCGGAAATGCGGCAGCACGGAGTGCGCCGTCTGCCCGGAATGTTTGATCATGGGAGGGGTAAGCCTCTGCGAGTTCCTCTATACAGGAGGAAGGCCGCAGGCGTCAATTCCGGGCCCGGGGCTGCCGGCCCGGGCCGCGGCCCGGCTTGCGCCGGTTGCCAGGCTTTTGTTTCCCGGGGCGGCAGCACATCTTCAGGGCGAGGAAGGGAGGGAGAGAATTTTCTGCCCTCCCCTCCTCTTCCGGCTCCCGGGCTCTGCCCCGGAAAACCGTGCACCCGGGGCCGGGGAGCCCTGCAGAAGCGCGGAGCCGCCCGGGAGGGGAGGAAGGGGACAGGGGTTGCGCTTCCGGATGGAGCTGGAGCTGACCCCTCCGCAGGAGGCCGCCGCCCATGCTCTTCTGGAGCTGGGAAGGCAGGAGAACTCCGGCCGCGCCTGTCTGGTCTGGGCGGCCTGCGGGGCCGGAAAAACAGAGGTTTCTTTTCCGCTGATCGGGGAGGCCCTTGCAGGCGGGAAGAAGGTGCTTTTTGCCGCCCCCCGGCGGGATGTGGTGCTGGAGGTGGCGCCCCGCCTGGCGCGGGCCTTCGGGAGCGGGGAGGTGGTCGCCCTTTACGGTGGGAGCGGGAACTGGGGGAGGGATGCTTCCCTGGTTGTCGCAACAACCCACCAGACGCTCCGGTTCGACCGGAGCTTTGACCTGGTGATCCTCGACGAAGGGGATGCCTTTCCTTATCCTGGCAGCAGGATGCTTCGCTTTGGGGTGGCCCGGGCGCGCCGCCCCGGAGGGAAGCTGGTTTACCTCACGGCAACACCTGACAGATCGCTGCTGGCAGGGGCGCGCCGGGGACTGGTCGATGTAATTAAGATTCCCGCCCGGCCGCACGGCTTTCCTCTCCCGGAACCCCGTTTTTTAAGGCTCCGGCCGCTCCGAACCGTCCGCGGGGGATGCGTCCTGCACGGGGATCTCCTTGCTTTGATTAAAGAGGCCGTGGCGGGGCGGCGCGTCCAGGTTTTTCTCTTCGTTCCCACCGTGGAAATGACGGAGGCCGTCGGGAGGGCATTGCGCGCCGCAGCAGGAAAGCCTCCGCTGGAGGATTTCTCTCCTGCCTGGATCGAGTGGAGCCACGCCGGGGACCCCGCCCGTTTGCTGAAGCGGGAGCGTTTTTTTGCCGGAGAGTTCCCCGTTTTGGTAACCACAACCATCATGGAGCGCGGTGTCACCGTGCCGCGGGTTCACGTCTTCGTTTTGAACGCGGATCACGTGGTTTTCGATGCGCCCACCCTCGTTCAGATCGCCGGGCGCTGCGGGCGGAGCCCTGACTATCCTGGCGGCGAAGTCTGGTTTGCGGCTCCCCGGGTCACCCGGGAGATGGAGGAGGCCCTGGCTCAGATCCGGGCTTTCAACACCGAGGCCCTGCGCGCCGGTTATTTGCGCCCTGACTATCCCGCCGTCCTGCAGGAGATTCTAAGGAGAGAGGCAGAAAGCCGTGGTCTTTGGGGAAATCGTTAACACCATTCAGGACCTCATTTTTCCAGCCGGATCCCTTTGCCCCCTGTGCGGGCGGCCCGGGGATCCCGGGCAGTTGTGCCCTGCCTGTTTGAGAGCCTGGGCAGAGCTGGGGCGGGGAATGGAAATTTGCCCTCACTGCGGCCGCTTCGGGAATTTTTCCTCCGGGGCGGGGCTCTGTCCGGAGTGTGAGGGAGAGCGCCCCCCCTTTGTTCTTGCGCGCGGCGTCGCACCCTACGCGGGGCCTGTCAGGGATGCCCTGCACCTTTTTAAATTTGCGGGAAAAAGGGAGCTGGCAGCCCCCCTCGGTGCTTTGATGGCCGCGCTTACGGCAGATCACTTTCCCTGCCGCCTCTTTGCAGGAGCGGTTCCGGTGCCCCTCCACCCCAGCCGGGAAAAGGAGCGCCGCTTCAACCAGGCCGCCCTCCTTGCGGCGGCGGTGGCGCGGGAGCTGCGGCTCCCCCTGGTTGATCGGGCTCTGCTCCGGGGCAGGGAGACGCCCAGCCAGACCTCCCTCTCCCGGGCCGGGCGCCGGGTGAACCTGGCCGGGGCCTTTCTGCCAGGCGAGGATGCCCCCCGCCTCCGGGGGAAAACGGTGCTCCTGGTGGATGATGTTTACACCACCGGTGCCACCGCTGCAGAGTGCTGCCATACCCTGTTGGAGGCCGGGGTTTCCTCCGTCTACGTGGTGACCCTTGCCACGGCTGCAATCAAGGAACAAGGCCGGCAGGAGGAAAGCTGAAGTGAGAAGGTGGTGGATTTTAGCCAGCATTGCCTTTGGAACTTTCATTTCGGTGGTCAACAACAGCATCGTCAATGTTGCTCTCCCTACCATCTCGCGGGTGATGGGCCTCGACCTCAAGGTTTTGCAGTGGGTGATCCTCGTTTTTCTTCTCACGGTTTCGGCGACCCTGCTGGTGGCGGGGCGGCTTGCAGATCTGGTGGGAAGAAAGCGGATCTACACCGGCGGTTTCCTGGTTCTGATCAGCGGCTCCCTGATTTGTGGTCTTGCCCCCGGGTTTTTCATTTTGCTGGTGGGCCGCGTCATTCAGGCCTTCGGGGCGGCAATGCCGATGGCCAACGGGATGGCGATCACCGCGGCCACCTTCCCTCCGGAGGAAAGGGGCCGGGCGCTGGGTATCGTGGGAAGCGTGGTGGCGATCGGCGCCCTTTTGGGGCCCGTGCTGGGGGGATTTCTGGTTGATATCCTTGGGTGGCGCTGGGTTTTTCTGATCAACCTTCCGCTGGGCACCCTGGCCTTTTTTACCGCTCTCGGGCTGCTGCCGCAGGACCGCCCGGCCCGCCGGGGGGAGGGGTTCGACTACCCCGGCGCCCTCCTTTTTGCCGGGGCGATTATCATGCTCCTGCTCGGCCTTTCCGGTGCCGGGACGCCCCCTGTCCGCTGGGGCCTGTTCCTGGCGGGTGTGATTGTTGCCGCAACTTTTATCTGGTGGGAAAGGAGGCAGCCCCATCCGCTCCTGGATTTGGAGCTGTTTCGCCTTCCCCTCTTCAGCACCTCCCTTGCTGCGGCCTTTCTGTCTTTTTTATCCATGTCGGGAATGATGCTGCTCACCCCCTTTTACCTGGAGGAGGTGCTGGGGTATCCCCCCTATCAGGTCGGCCTCTTGATGAGCCCGTACCCCCTGATGATGGCGGCTGTCGCCCCGGTGAGCGGCTGGCTTTCCGACCGCTGGGGCCCCGTAGGGCTGACAACAGGAGGGCTTTTCCTTAACATTCTCGCCCTCCTCTCGCTCAGCTTTATGGGAGAGAGGGCCTCATATCTGGAAATTGCCCTGCGCCTTGTCGTCCTTGGCGTGGGGATGGGGATGTTCCAGTCTCCGAACAACAGCACCGTAATGGGCTCGGTCCCCTTTCAGAAGCTCGGTGTGGCAGGAGGAATGAACGCCCTTGTTCGCAATATCGGGATGACCGTTGGGACCGCGGTCGTTGTCATGTTGTTTTCCACTATCCGGCAGCTGTACCTGAAGGGAGTTGGGCATCCTGCGCCGGGAGAGCAGGTGGCGGCCTTCCTCGAGGGGTGGCAGGCGGTCTTTCTCTTTTCGGCAGGAATGGCAGCCCTCGCGGCGGTGTTTTCGGTCGTGAGGGCGCGTCTGCTGCCAAAACTTCCAGGCGATCAGGAGGTTTTTGAGTGATGCCCTTTATTTTTTTCGTATTTTTAGTTCCCCTTCTGCTCCTGCTCCTCTTTTTTAACGTGGCGACCCTTTCCTTCGCGCGCCTCGGGCTTTCTCCGGAGGGGGCGGTGCTTTTTCTGACAGCTTCTGTGCTGGGAAGCCTGATCAACATTCCCCTCTCCCGGCGCCGCACGATCCTCCGGGAGCGTGTGCTCCCCTTCCCCCTTCTTTTCTTCTACTACCCGCCTGTGGTTCAGGAGCAGGTGATCTGCTTCAACGTCGGGGGAGCGGGTCTCCCCGTGCTCTTTTCCCTTTACCTCCTCCTGACCAGGGCCCCTCTCCTTCCCACCTTGCTGGCCCTGGTGGTCGTGGCGCTGGCGGCAAAGCTGATGGCCCGGCCGCAGCCCGGGGTCGGGATCGTGATGCCTGCCTTCGTTCCTCCCCTCGTTGCGGCGGCAGCGGCCCTCCTTCTCGCACCTCCGGGGCAGACCGCACCTGTTGCCTACGTGGCGGGAACGATGGGCACCCTGATTGGCGCCGACCTTTTGAACTGGAGGGCGATTCAGAATTTGGGGGCGCAGATGGTGAGCATCGGGGGAGCAGGGATTTTCGACGGAATCTTTTTGGTGGGAATCATCGCTGCCTTTCTCGGCTAGCTGCCGGCTGCGCGGGCCGGGAAGCCTTTTCTCGCCCTACCTGCGAAAGGAGGAGTCGGCCGGCCTCCCCGGGTGCCGGAAAGCCGCCCGGGCTGAGCTTAAAATTTACGCTCTGCCGGGGTGGAAGCAAAAGCGAAGCGTTCGATTTTTTTGGTATAATAAGCAGCAGGAAGGCAAAAGCAGGAAGGGAGAAGATAATGCCTGCATTTCAGGTGCTGGATGAGAGCGGCTGGCGCCTGTGCTCCTGTACTTTCTGCTCAAAACTGGCACGGTTAGCATTAAGTACATTCTGGAAAAGGCTCCTCGCGGGTTTTTGTTGAAGGAAGAGGTTTCCTCTGGTATACTGGAAGTAGGTCTGCAACCCTTTCCTGGGGAGAGAGTTTCCGGTTTTCTTCAGAATGACAGCAGTGGGGTGGGGGTGAGGAGGAAGTGGAATTGCGCAACTGCCCCGAGTGCGGCAAGGTGTTCGCATTTGTCACGCGCAATCTCTGTCCGGACTGTCTTGAAAAGGAGGAAATCTCTTTTCAAAGGGTGGAAAAATACCTGGAAGAAAACCCCGGGGCTACGGTTTTGGAGGTGAGCAGGGCTACAGGAGTTTCAGAGCAGAAGATTGTTTCTTTTCTTCGGGAGGGAAGGCTGATTCCGGCCGGACAGCCGCTGCTGGAATGCGAGCGCTGCCGCAAGCCGATTTCCAGCGGCCGTTTCTGCCCGGAGTGCCGGGCCGCTTTAAGCAGTTCTTTGAAGGATGTGAGCCATCTGGAGGGCCGGCAGCCAGGCCAGGCTGAGGAGAGGCCCCTGGTCCGGCGCCAGGAGCAGGAGGCGCGGGAAAAGGTCAGGATGCACACGGCAGATCGGTACCGGAAAACGCGCCGCTAGCCCGGGTTAAAAAAGCCGGTTGCGCGGGAAAGAACGAGAAAAAGGCAATTTTTTTTCCTCAAGGGGCAATTGACGGGAACGAGAAGATTCAAGGCGCAGGTCTTTTTGATCGAAAAATAAATAGAGAAGCCTTGAGGAAAAAAGCATGCTGTTTCACCTGGAACTGGGCCGGCAGGTCTGGAAAGAACAGGAGCTATGGGAGAAGAAAGCACCGGCATTTAAGTTGAGAGCCGCGCCCGCTCGGGAGACCCGAAAGGGGCATATCAAAAGGAGTTCGGGAAAATTTAAGCAGAAGAATGAGAGCAGGCCTCTTTTAGAAGCATGGGGGAGTACGGGGGGCTTTAATCCCCAGGAGGAGGAGCCGCCGTGATCGTTTCAAGTCAGCAGATCCAGATGGTTCTCCGGTTGTACGGAGTTCGCCAGGCCAGGGGCGCCGAAGAGCAGCGCGCCTCCGGTGAGGTGCAGGTAAAGCGCCAGGAGGGAGGGGACCGGGCCGAACTCTCAGAAGAAGCACTTTTCTACAGGCGCGCCCTGGAGGCTGCCCGAAAAGCGCCTGAGGTGAGGGAGGAGCGGATCCAGCGAATTAAAGAAGCGCTGGAAAGCGGTGCCTACGCGGTTCCTGCCGAAGTCGTGGCGGAAAAGATGCTCGGAAGGTTTCTGATCGACTACCTGGTATAGCTGCTCCCGGGGGCGCGATAGCCCGGGAGTCCGAAATTAAAAAAGGTTTTGACTGCGCGGGGGGTTGGAAGATGGCCCGAAAAAAGAATAGAGAGGCCGGGGCGGCGCCCTATTATTCCGAGTCCCAGAGTTTGCCGGAGCCCTGGAAAGAGGAACTGACCGCCCGGCTTTTTCGTCAAGAGCAGCTTTACTTGAAGCTGCTGGAGCTGGCGCGGGAAAAACGCCAGGTTCTCCTGGCAGGACCGGTAGGTGAAGCCCAGCTCAGCGCCCTGGAAGCTATTTTAAGAGAGGAAACGGTATTGCTTGCCGAGGCGAGGACGCTGGAAGAGACCCGGTACTCCCTTTACGAGCGGCTGGCGCGGGAGTTCGAGCTTCCGGAAGATCCCGCCGCTTCCTTGGAGCCGGACCTCATGAAGCAGGTGCACGGCCGGCTCAGCCGCTACCTTCCTGATCTGACGGATCGTTATGCCTCCCTCCATGCGATCCTGGAGGAGCTGCGGCGTTTGAACCGGGAGAACGGAGAGATTCTCGAGCGCTTTCAGCGCTACGTGGATTTTTCCCTCAACCTCCTGATGAGGAGCGCCGAAGCCGGGACCTACCGGGAGGCGGGGAACAAAAAGGGTGCCGTAAAAAAGGTAACCTCTCCACAGAGCCGGCTGGTCCGCCAGGTCTAAAAAAAGGGGGCAGAAGAGCGCCCCGTTTTCTTGCAGCTTGCGGGAGCTTTGCTCTAAGTGCTTGAGGTAAATGATCCAGGGAGGGATCTTCTTGCGCTCGACTTTTTTCGGTCTCGAGATCGGGCGGCGCGGCCTGCAGGCCCAGCAGCGCGCCCTGGATGTAACGGGCCACAATGTGGCCAATGCCAATACGCCCGGGTTCACGCGCCAGGAGGCGGTTCTCACGACCACGACTCCTTTTCCCGTTCCCGCCCTGAACCGGCCCTGGGGAGCGGCCCAGGTGGGAACAGGTGTTGAGATTTCCGAAATCCGCCGCCTGCGCGACCAGTTTCTGGACCTCCAGGTGCGCCACGAAAACAAGACGCTTGGGTACTGGGAAGCGCGGCGGGACGCCCTCCGCAAGGTGGAGGTGATTTTAAACGAGCCCTCCGACAGCGGCCTGCGTGCCGTTTTCGAGCAGTTCTGGCAGGCGCTGGAGGAGTTGAGCAAGAACCCGGAGAGCCTGGCGGCGCGCTCGGTGGTCCGCCAGCGGGGGATGGCTCTTGCGGAGACCTTCAACCACATGGACCGCCAGCTCTGGGAGCTGCAGGAGGACCTCAACAGCGCGGTGGAAGTGAAGGTGAAAGAGATCAACTCCCTGGGGAGCCAGATTGCCGCTTTGAACCAGCAGATCCTCAAGATCGAGGTCACGGGGGCGCGGGCGAACGACCTGCGGGACAAGCGAGACGTTTTGCTGGACCAGCTGGCGAAGCTGGTCAACTTCCAGGCGCATGAGGACGACAGGGGATTGGTTAACATAAATATCGGGGGGCGCCCCCTCGTGCAGGGGGAAGAGTTTTACGGGCTCAAGACCGAGTCCGACCCGAACAACGACGGCTTCCTGAAGGTCCTCTGGGAGGCCGACGGCCAGCCTGTTCAGATTGAAGCCGGCACCCTGCGCGGCCTGATCGAGATGCGCGACAGCTTCGTCCGGGAAGTCCAAATGAAATTAGATAATCTGGCAAGGGCTCTTGTGACCGAAGTTAATAGTATTCACAAGAATGGTTATAACCTGAACGGCATCAATAACGTGAATTTTTTCGACCCTGCGGGAGTAACTGCAGCTATGATTGCGGTGGATGACAAGATCGAGGCCGATCTAAATAATATTGCTGCTGCTTCGCCAAATTCAACCCCTCCTCCTGATTACTATGAAGGAGATGGCAGCAACGCGCTGAAGCTCGCCCAGCTGAAGCAGAAGCCGATTGATGGTCTTGGTGGTACCACCTTTGAGGATTACCTGCGGTCGGCCGTCGGGCAGCTGGGGGTGGCCGCCCAGGAGGCGAACCGGATGGTGGAGAACCAGGAGCTGCTCGTCTCCCAGCTTGAGAACAACCGCCAGGCGGTCTCCGGCGTCTCCCTCGACGAGGAGATGGTGAACATGATCCGGTTCCAGCACGCTTACAACGCCGCGGCGCGGGTGATCACGACGATGGACGAAATGCTGGACCTCATCATCAGCCGGATGGGGCTTGTCGGCCGCTGATTCCCCGGATGCCTCCGTGATTCAGGCGGCTCTTTTCGGCCGCATTTCATGCACCGGCGCAAAAAACTCAGGCATCGAGAAGTTCGATCTGGTTGAGATACTTCTCCTGTTCCGCTTCACCGGGGAGGAGGGCGAGGTTGTGCCGCGCCACCGCAAGCGCGGCCTTTTTGCTTCCCTC
>JABLXW010000006.1 GCA_013177945.1 Bacillota bacterium | reverse complement strand
GCTTCCCTCCGCCAGGTGGAGGGCGGTTTCGGCATCAGCCCGGACCGGGGCATACGATTCCGGGAGGGCCTGCCTGATCAGTTCTGCAGTTTCCCGGGCGTGCCGCGCAATTGCAAGGGGAACCTCCAGGGCATGGGCGGGGCCCTGCGGATCTCCGTCAACGACCTCCCGGTAGGCAGCCCCGTCCGCCTGGACCAGCTCCAGGCACCGCTTCTGGTGGTCTTCTGCCAGTTCCAGCATTTTCCGCCAGAAGCTCCACGCCGCTCCGGCCTCTTCCTTTCCTTTCTTCCCGCCTGCTGCAGCGGCTCCCGCCTCCGGCGCACCTGCGCTTTCCCCGCGAATTTCCTTTAGTTTTCGGAGGTTGACCCGGCAGACCATTGCAAAGAGGGCTGCTGCCTGCGCCGCCGTGAGCCCTGCAGCGGCCCCGGCGCTGGGGAAAAGGGAATCGGCAGCCAGCTCTGCCAGGTACCTGTTTACGGTTAAGCTTTTCACGTCAGGCAGACTACCCACCGGCATCACCTTCTCAGTTCGAGATTCTCGGGGCATTGAAACCCGCTTTCCGGAACCTGTGAGAAATTTCACTTATTCCTTTTCGAGAAGGTGGCGCCTGATTCCTGCTGCTTTGCACCCCCTCTCTTTTTGCTTTCAGCATTTGACGCCGGAGGAAGCGTTTTCAGACCGGAAGAGGAGATTGCAGGCGGAAACCGGGAAGATCTTCCGGGAAATGAGGGTTAAGTAAACTTTCGCGAAATGCGATGTTATAAATAGAGGTTGAGAGGGAAAGAGGACGGGAGAGGAGGATTTCCTTGCGGATCACCAACATCATGCTGACCAGCAACTTCCTGCGCAACATGTACATCAACTTAAAGCGGCTCGAGGAGGCCCAGGACCGCCTTGCTTCGGGGAAGGAGGTGCGCCGGCCCTCGGACGATCCCGTGCGGGTCGTGAGCTCCCTCGCCCTCCGCAGCGACCTGGGGGAGGCGCAGCAGTACACCCGCAACATCAAGGACGCCCGGACCTGGATGGAGGTGACCGAAGGGGCCCTGGGCAACGCCACCGAGGTGCTCCAGAGGGCGCGCGAGCTTGCCCTCTACGGGGCGAGCGACACCATGCCCCGGGAGTCGCGGGAGGCGCTGGCGCGGGAGGTCGAGCAGCTCAAAAAGCAGCTCGGCCTGATTGCAAACACAACCCTGGGCGGCCGCTACATTTTCGGCGGCACCCAAACTAACAAGCCTCCCGTTGGAGAAACGTACAAAGATGTTTGGCAGGAGGAGGCACCAGAAGGGTATGTGTATAATGATTCTTGGCAGGGCAACGATAAGCTTATCGAATACGAAATTGCACCAAATGTGGTGATTCCGGTGAACTGTAGTAACGCAGAAAAGCTTTTTCACGGACTCGAAGATAAGATTACGGGTGAGGTTAAACCGGGAGCTATTGCCGTGCTCGATAAGCTGGCTTGGTTTCTTGGGGAGAACCGCCCGGGGAGCGAGATTTCTCAATGCATTGGGGAGATCGATCAGGTTATTGACGAAATCCTGGCCACGCGGGGGGAGCTGGGAGCGAGGGTGAACAGGGCGGAAATGGCGCTGGATCGCCTCCAGCAGACCGAGATCAAGCAGACGGAGCTTCTTTCTCTGGCGGAGGACGCCGACATCGCCGAGGCGATTATGGATTTAAAGAGCCAGGAAAATGTCTACCGGGTTTCCCTCGCCACCGGAGCCCGGATCATCATGCCCACCCTGGTTGATTTCCTGCGCTGAGCCGTTTGGGGGAGATCGTGATAAGCAGCGTGATGGATATTCACCGGCAGTTCGGCTGGCCCGGATTTAAAGTGGCCTGGATAAAGATCGATTACACGGCGCCGCTGGAAGACCTCGGCCTTTACCGCCCTGTTCCCTTCGCCCGGGAGGGTGCCGCCGCAGGCAGGGAGGCCGCCCTGCGGGCTGCTGCCCGGTACGCGGCCGAAGGGGACCGCCTGGGAAAAATCGAGGACCGGAGCTTTTCCTTCGGAGAGCTGGGGGAAGCGGCCTGGGCCGGGGCCTGGAAAGAGCTGAATCTTGCGGCGCTCAGCCCCCCCACTGTAACTGCCGGCGTGGTCCTGCCCCGGCGTGGAGGAGGGCCGGGCGCCACCCGCTTTCTCGATTTTCGAATTTGACATGTGAAAAACCAGGAGGGAAGACGATGCAGGTAAAGACAAGCCGGTTTGGAGTTCTGGAAGTTGCCCCCGAACGCATGATCAGGTTTCCCCGGGGGATGGTGGGCTTCCCCGACCTGAAGGAATACTTTTTTGTGCCCGTTCCGGAAAGCACGGTATTCGCCTGGATGCAGGCGCGGGACGAGCCGGATGTCGCCTTTTTGATGGTGGACCCCTTCGTCTTTTTCCCCGATTACCAGGTAGAATTGAGCGAGGGAGTCTGTAATTTCCTCCAGCTGGAGAATCCCGGAGATGCGACTTTGCTTACGGTTGTTACAATTCCGCCCCAGGGGGTGAAAGGGATGACGACGAACCTGCTTGCACCGGTTGTCATCAACCACGCAAAGGGTTTGGGTCAGCAGGTCGTCCTGGAGACGAGAGAATACCATACAAAGCACCCTCTTTTCCGTCTTGATCCCCTTGCACAGCGGGCCTGCGGCTAGGTGGAATGCGAGATGCTTGTTTTAACGCGAAAGGCGGGGCAGAGCATCATTATTGGAGAGGAGATTATCGTCACCGTTCTCGAGGTCCGGGGAGACCAGGTGCGGCTCGGGGTGCAGGCCCCGCGGGAGCTTTCGGTCCACCGGGAGGAAATTTACAACCTGATCCGGAGCGAAAACATCGCGGCCGTTCAGGCCGATGCCCGCGCCCTGAACGGCCTGGAAAAACTTTTTAAAACAAACCCCCCTGAAAAATCTGTTGAGGAAGAAGGCGGGAAGCTTTAAAATAGGGGGCGGGAGAGTTCCCAGTTCCAGGGTAACATTCACGCTAAACCAGGCGGGTGAGACGAGTGCTGCCCGGCAGAAGCCCCCAGAAAGGCCCTGAAGAACGAGGCTTCCGCTCCTGTTTTGGGATTTTTAAGGCCTACCCCTTTTTGCCCGGCGTCGGCCTGGTTTCTTTTTTAAGCACGGTTGGCCTTGCCGTGATCATTCCCACCCTCCCCCTCTACCTGAAGAACAGCCTGGGCTTCAGTGCCGGCGTGATCGGTCTGATGCTTTCGGTGTATGCCGCAACCGAGACTCTGGCAAAGACGCCCTTAGGGATCTTCAGCGACCGCTTCGGGCGGCGCCCCGTGATCCTTTGCGGCCTTCTTCTTGCCGCTCTTGTTCCTGCAGGCTTCGTCTTTGCCCGCTCCCCCCTTGCCTTTGTTTTCCTGCAGATCCTCAACGGGCTTGGGGTTGCTGCCTTCTGGCCGATTCTTTCCGCCCTGATTGCGGACAGGGTGCGGGCCGAGGAGCGCGCCGCGGCCCTTTCTGTGGTCAACATGGCCTATCTTTCGGCCCTGGGAGTTGGCCCCGCCCTGGGCACCTATCTCAACCATTTTTTGAAGACCGGAACCGGCGCCTTTCAGGCTGCCGCAGTCCTGCTGTTCGGCTCCTTTTGCCTGGGTTTAGCCGTGCTTCCCCGGTGCGGCCCCGGGTTCGCCGGGGGAAAGGGAGGCCGGGCGCCGGAGGCCCGGGAACCAGATCTTTCTCCTGCGCGTTCCTCTCATTCCAATCCCTTCTCCGTGATGCTTTTTATTTCTCTCCTCCAGCAGTTCGGGATCGGCCTCCTTGCCGGAACTTTCATCCTCTACGTCAACCGCCAGCTGGGATTCAGTCAGGGCGAGATCGGGACCGCATTATTGATTCCCGCTGCGGCCGTTGCCCTTCTTGCCCTTCCCCTGGGCCGGTACGCGGACCGGATCGGGAAGCCCCGCGCCGTTCAGTTCGCCTATCTGATCAGTGCAGGGGCGCTTGCCCTGGTGCCCTTTCTGGTTCAGGTCTGGCAGCTGGTGCTTGCCGTTGCTTTGCTGGCCCTGGCTTATGTGGCGGGAGCCCCGGCCTGGCTTGCGCTTGCGAGCGTGCTCGCGCCCTCCGGTAAAAAGGGAACGGCCCTCGCCGGAATCAGCACCATGCAGAGCCTCGGCTTCATTCTGGGCTCCCCGGCCGGGGGGTTTCTCTACGATCATCTGCACCCGCGCGCTCCCCTTTTCGCCTGCAGTGCGATCCTCTTTCTCTGCCTGGTTCTTGCCTTAATTTTCCTGCCCGGCGACCTCCTGAGAGCTTCGCGCTCTTGAACGATGCGAAATCTCTTTATCTAATTTCAGGAAGGATTTCAAAGAATTTTAGCGAAAGCTACCAGGGGAGTCTGGATAAGGAGGTGAGGCCGTTGAAAGAGATTTTCGTTGATGTGAGCCGCTGTTTGGGTTGCAAGTCGTGCGAACTTGCCTGTGCCGTCGCCCATTCCGGGTCTCAATCTCTCTTTAGTGCTCTTTTCGAGTCTGTACCTCCCCGTAAACGGATCTACGTTCATGCCGGAGAGCGCTTTTCCGTTCCCATCAACTGCCGCCACTGCGAGGAGGCCGGGTGTGTTGCCGTCTGTCCAACGGGAGCCATGCACAGGGAAGAGGGAACGGGAGCGGTTCTCCACGACCCCACGCGCTGTCTTGGTTGTGGATTTTGCGAAATGGCCTGCCCGTTTGGCGTGATCACCCGCGCTTTTGGGAGCAAGATCGTGGCAAAGTGCGACCGCTGCCTGGACCGCAAGGTCCCTGCATGCGTTGAGGCCTGTCCGACCCGCGCCCTTCTCTTCATTGCCCCTGAAGAGGCCCAGCAGCTGAAGCGCCAGCGCCTCGCAGACCAGTTTTTCCTTCCCTGCACCCAGACGGCCGGCTAGGACCTGCAGAAAACGACTCCGGTGACAGGCAATCTGGTTGTTCAGTTCATGAGAAAAACCTGGTCAGCAACGAGAACCGGTCGGCATCGAGAGTTCCGTTCTTCCCTGCGGTGCCGGTCAAAGGCCTGGAGAAGTGGCGCCCGGGCATTTGGGTGTTGGGCAGCCGGCCCGGCAGGGAGCAGAATGGTGTTGATATGATGGAATTCTGGAAAGGAGGAGGTTCTTGTGGGAGAAAAAAGCATTGATCGGGCTTCCCTGGAGATGCTGAAAAAGGCGGCGCGTGAAGAAATTACAACCGCCTGGGACCGCTTCGCGAAGCAGCAGCCCCAGTGCGGGTTTGGCCTTTTGGGGATCTGCTGCCGGAACTGCAACATGGGCCCCTGCCGGATCGATCCCTTTGGGGAGGGGCCGGAGGAGGGGATCTGCGGGGCGGGTGCGGATACGATTGCCGCCCGCAACCTGCTCCGGATGATTGCCGCCGGGGCCGCGGCTCACTCCGACCACGGGCGGGACATCGTCACGACCCTTTACGCCGCCGCGCAGAGTGAAGCCCAGGGCTACCAGATCAAGGATGAGGTGAAGCTGCGCGCCCTGGCCGCCGAATTCGGGATCCCCGTGGAGGGAAGGGCCAGAGAGGAGATCGCCCGTGACCTGGCGCGGGAGGCGATGGAAGAATTCGGAATGGTCAAGGGGACGCTGCAGTTTTTGAACCGCGCCCCGGAGAAGAGAAGGGCGCTCTGGCAGAAGCTGGGGATTGCCCCGCGCGGGATTGACCGGGAAATCGTGGAAGCGATGCACCGCACCAACATGGGAGTGGACAACGACCACGTTAACATCGTCCTGCACGGGGTGCGGACGGGCCTGAGCGACGGCTGGGGCGGCTCCATGTTTGCCACCGAGTTTTCCGACATCCTCTTCGGGACCCCGCAGCCGGTCCGGGGAAAGAGCAACCTGGGGGTTCTGAAGGAGAACCAGGTGAACATCATCGTCCACGGCCACGAGCCCACCCTTTCCGAGATGATCGTGCTGGCGGCGCGGGAGGAGGACCTGCTTGCCCTGGCCCGCGCCAGGGGAGCGGAGGGCATCAACGTCTGCGGGATGTGCTGCACCGGGAACGAACTCCTGATGCGCCACGGCGTTCCCGTTGCCGGAAACTTCCTCCAGCAGGAACTGGCTCTCGTCACCGGGGCGGTGGAGGCGATGGTGGTTGACGTTCAGTGCGTCATGCCGGCCCTTGCCCGCGTGGCCGACTGCTACCATACGAAGCTCATTTCCACTTCGCCCAAGGCAAGATTCCCGGGAGCGGAGCACGTTCCCTTTGACGAGCACACCGCCCTGGAGACCGCCAGGAAAATTGTCCAGATCGCCGTCGAAAACTACCCGAACCGGAAGCAGGAGCTGGTTGAGATTCCCGAGGCGGCGATGGAATACGTCGCCGGGTTCAGCGTGGAGGCGATCCTCCAGGCCCTGGGCGGCACCCTCAACCCCCTGCTGGATGCCATCAAGGCCGGGCAGATCAAGGGGATTGCGGCCGTTGTGGGCTGCAACAACCCCAAGACCACCCAGGACCGCGGGCACCTCGCCCTGACCAGGGAGCTGATCAAAAACGACGTCCTGGTTGTGCAGACGGGCTGCGCGGCCATTGCCTGCGCCAAGGCCGGGCTGCTCCTGCCGGAGGCGGCTGCAGAGGCGGGGCCCGGGCTGCGGGCGGTTTGCGAGGCCCTGAAGGTGCCTCCGGTTCTCCACATGGGCTCCTGCGTGGACATCAGCCGCATCCTGGTGGTGGCCGCCGCTGTTGCCAACGCCCTGGGCGTGGACATCTGCGACCTCCCGGTGGCGGGGGCGGCGCCCGAGTGGATGTCCGAGAAGGCGGTTTCCATCGGGGCATACGTTGTCGGCTCCGGGGTCTTCACGGTGCTCGGCACCGTTCCGCCGGTGCTGGGCGGCAAGAACCTCGCGGAGCTGCTGACCAGGGGGGCGCAGGACGTTCTGGGGGCGGCCTTTGCCGTTGAGGAGGATCCTGTCAGGGCGGCTTCGCTGATCCTCGCCCACATCGCGGCAAAGCGCCGGGCGCTCGGCCTCGAACCGTAGCCCCGGCCGGTTCCGGCAGGCTTCCTGTCGGGCAAGGCGCACATCTCTGCCGGCGCCAGACTGGTTCAGCGCCGGTGTGATCAGCATTTAAGGTGGCGGGTGCGAAGGTGAAAAAGGAGCAGTTGTTCAAGGCTGCAGGGATCATTGCTGGGGCTTCAATTTTGAGCAAGATCCTGGGGTTCTTCCGGGAAACGACCCTTGCCGCCGTTTTCGGTGCAACCCGGGAGACCGACGCCTATCTTGTCGCCTCCATCATCCCCTGGATGCTCTTTTCCGTTGTCAGCACAGCCTTGACAACTACCCTGATCCCCGTGTTCACCCGCCGCGTCCATGAGGAGGGGGAGGATGCGGGCCAGCAGTTTATCAACACGTTGCTGAACTTCGTCTTCGTTTTTTGCCTGATCATGGCTGGTTTAGGGCTGCTGGCGGCCCCTCTCATGATCCGGCTGGTGGCCCCGGGCTTCCGGGGGGAAACCTTTGAGCTGGCCGTTTCCCTGACCCGGGTGCTTCTCCCCATGATGGTCTTCTTCGGCCTGGCCGCCATCGTGACCGGGTTCCTCCAGGCTCAGGAAAGGTTCACGTGGCCGGCGATTGTAGGGATTCCCTTCAACATCATTATGATTCTGGCGATTGTCTTCGGCGGGAAATGCTTTGGGATCACCGCAGCGGCAGTGGGAACCGTGCTGGCCACGATGAGCCAGCTGCTGGTGATGGCACCGGGGCTGAAAAGGGCGCGTTTCCGCTACCGGCCTGTTTTGAACTGGTACGACCCCGGTTTCAGGCAGGTGGGAAAGCTCATCCTTCCCATTCTCCTTGCGACCGGGGCCGGCCAGCTCGGTTTGATCGTGGACCGGATGCTGGCCTCGCGCCTTGCAGAAGGGAGCATTGCTGCCTTGAATTTCGGAAGCCGGCTCACCCAGCTTCCGTTGGGAATTTTTGTGATGGCGGTAACAACGGTGCTCTACCCCACTTTTTCCCGCTGCGCCGCAGCGCATGATTTGATGGGGCTGCGCCGCGCCCTGGTGGGCGGGGTCCGGGTCAGCCTTTTCCTCACCCTCCCGATGGCCGTCGGCCTGATCGTGCTCCGGGAGCCCATCGTGCGGGTTCTTTTTGAGCGGGGCGCCTTTGACCCCCGCGCCACCGCCATGACCGCCTTCGCCGTTCTTTTTTTCGGAATCGGGCTTGTGCCGATGGCCTTGCGGGAGGTAATCAGCCGGGTTTATTTCGGTTTGCAGGACACCGTGACTCCTATGCTGCTCGGTTTGGGTGCGGTTGCCGTGAACATCGGGCTCAATTTTCTCCTGGTGAAACCCCTTGCCCACGGCGGACTCGCCCTGGCAACCTCCCTCGCCTCGGCCTTTGCGGTTGCGGTTCTCTGCGAGGTTTTAAGGCGGCGCCTGGGGGGGCTGGGCGGCAGGGAGATTCTGGACGGCACCTGGCGCTCGTGCCTTGCCGCCGGGGTGATGGGTTTGGGAGCGGCCTGGATCTGGCGGCTGCTGGGAGACTTCGCTGCAGGCCAGGGCTTTCTCGTGGAGGCGGGGGTGCTCGGCCTCACCATCTGCGCGGGCGCCGGTATTTACGGGCTCGCCTCCTCTTTGCTGGGGCTGCCGGAGGTAGGGCTTTTCCTCGATTTCGGCCGGCGGGCCGGAAAACACCTCCTCTCTTTCAACGGGCGGGCCAGCCGCTTCGCAGACCGCTGTTCCCGCTCCCGCTCCTGAAAGACGCTCCCAAGATGATCAATGCAATTACCTCGGTGATAACCACAAAACCGATCACATAGCTTGCGGAATACTCGTATAAAAATCCCATCGCGACGCTGCCGGTTAACATGGCAATTCCGTACAGGGTGTTGAAAATTCCGTAGGCGGTTCCCCTCTTTTCAATGGGTGTTAAATCGGCAATTGCAGCCCTCATAATTGTTTCATGGATCCCCATTACAGAACCCCAGAGTATAACCGCAATTACGGCACAGGTGTGGTTTTCAGAAAATCCTAAAAAAGCCGTTGGTAAAGTTAATAAAGGTATTGCAGCTAAAGAGGCGAGCCCTATTTTATCGTAGGTTTTACCTATGATGAGGGCGACAGCCGCGTCTAATGTCATTGCGACCGCGTAGAGTGCTGGAATCCGGGCTTCGGCAATTACTTCCCGAACGGAAAAGTGATATGAAATAATTGGAAAATTTACAAAGCCTGAGACGCTAATAAAGATAAATGTTACATATAACCAGAATTTTTTGGATAGGGATTTGTCGAGGCTTGCCCCTTCCCTGGCCTCTTCTGGGGAATCTTCCAGCACTGCCGGGTTTGGAACCTTTCCCCTTGCAATCAGAGTAAAAACGACGGTTAATATAGCAGGTACCCATAGAGCCGTAAAGCCCTTTTTATATTCCCCTGTAAGAGCAAGTACGGCTGTAAGAATCAAGGGCCCTATGATGCCGCCCACCTGGTCCAGTGCTTCATGTAATCCAAACCCAAAACCTGCTCCCAGCTGTTTTGTGGCATGAGAGAGCATTGCATCCCTGCCTGGACTTCTGATTGCTTTTCCGAGTCGCTCCAAAATAATAAAAAGGGCGGCGACTTCCCATTTGCCTGCCACTGCAAGAAGTGGTACTGAAACGAGCATTCCATATCCGAGTATTGTAACCAGCCAGTGTTTTCCGGTGCGGTCAATAAAGTAGCCTGAAACCAGTCTGAAAAAATACCCTAAAAACTCTCCAAGACCTGAAACGAAGCCTATGGCTGCGGCGCCTGCACCTAAGTATCCCAGGTAGGGCCCATAAATGCTTCTCGCGCCTTCGTATGTGATATCCCCGAGAGCACTGATAAGTCCAAATAAGAGGATGAAATGAAGGGCGAGTCTCTTTTTTGCCTTTGCGCTGAGACGCGCGCCTGCTTCCATGGCAGCCATCTCCATTATTAGATTACGGCAGCTTGTTTTGCTTCCTGCCGGTTCAAAATCCCAAAAGAATCAAGGAAAGACTTTACAGGAATAAAGGATAGACTTTACAGGAAGGAAAGCTGTAAAGCCTATCCTTTTTTAATGCACCGGCAGCCCCTCCTACTGTGAAGTTTCCTGGCAGCATCGTGAAAGAGTTGGTTAGCGGATTGTAGCAGGAGCCGTCTCTTTGGATTTCCGGAGGCTGACGAAGCGCTCCTTGAGTCTTTTCATCACGAGGGGCATTGTGGTGTATTCCATCTCTTCCAGGTGGAGGCGGTGCGGCTCGAAGGGCCCCAGGCGGCGCATGTAGTCGGCGATGGTGTTTGCCAGTTCCCGCGCCCGGTCGAAGGCGGGATCGGCGAAAAGGTCCTGGGGGCCGATCAGTTTCCCGTCGCAAATCTGGAATCCTAAGGCGATGACCCGGGGCGGGCCGTCAAACCGCGTCGGGTGGGCGTCGGCAACCCCGACGGGCATCAAGGGGCCGCTGTGGGAGCCCCGCATCCAGCCGGAGACGAGGTGAGGGCAGGCGAAGGGCTCCAGAACCTCGCCGACGGCCGGAAATCCGCTCTGGCAGCGGACGATGCAAACCGGATCGTCTTTGCCCACATACCGCCCCGCCATCAGGTTGAGCCGCTGGGTGCTGGAGACGGCGGCGATTTCTCCCGTCTCTTTGTGGAAGACCCTCTTGATGCAGTACCGCCCGGGTGCTCCGATGAAGACCAGCATGTCGTAGATCTCCTCCGGGGCGGAAAAAATGATCTTTTTATCTTCGATCAGGTCCCGGACCTCGAAGTTAAAGCCGCTGTGCATTTTCGGGTCGATGACGAGGCCGATGGTGTTAAAGGGATCGGCAAATATTTTGTAAAGCGGAAGGTTCCAGGCCCCCGGCTCCGTTTTATCTGCCATCAGGACCACAACCGGCTCGCTTTCCCTTTCTTCGAACTCCATTTCTGCAATCCCGGGCCCCAGCCCCTTGATGTTTCCGGAGAAGGCATCGGCCAGAAGATCCTGTCCGGCGCCGTAGAGTTTTAATTTTTTTGCAACCTCGGTGCAGGCTACGAAAACGTTCCAGGCAAGCTCGTGGATCTCACCGTTGTTGCGGCCGGCCTCATGGGTTATGATCAGGTTGATATCGTCACCCACGTGGGTTACGCAGGAATCGATAACCAGAGAATTTCCTGCAAGCAGCCCGCGTGCTTTTTCCAGGAGTTCAGGGTGAACGCTTGAATGGCCGACAAAACCGCCTACATCTGCCTTGATTACAGAAAGTGTAATCCTCTTTCCCATTTCGTCCTCCTCCCCAATTGTGTTGCACTGTTTTTAATTAATGTTATGATTATGTATTTCTAATTACGACGCTTCCGATCTGTTATCCTTCCTGTTTTAGCAAAAAAACCCTGAAGTTTTTCCAACCCGGCTTTCTTCCTGTAAGAGGATAATGCAGCATTGGTTTGGAAGGTGAAAGAAAATGAAACCGGTTTTACTTAATGAGGTAGTAGCAGGCCTCAACCTCTTCAGGTTCTGCGGTTTTTAAGCGGTGTTCTAAATCCAAAAGAGTTTCCCGGGTGATCCTTCCGGGGTGGGCGCCCAGGATGCGCCGGCAGACGCTTCTTGTTGCCTGGGATTCCTGGTGCTGCTCCACAAAGGCAAGAATCTGCTCGATCATGCGGCTCTGATCCACCGCAAAAACACCTCCATGTATGCAATGCCGTTTTCCTTATTTTCCCCCGCTCTGCTTTTTTTAACACTTGTTCCGGCCGCCTCCTTTTGCCATAATGAAACGGGGATGTTTCAGTCCGGCATAGGCCTCAATCTTCAGAGGAAGTTCCAAGGGGGTATCCTTTTGCAGCCCTTGATTCTGGTGGTTGATGACGACCCCAAAATAACCGCGCTCCTGCGGCGCAGTTTGCACTATGCGGGCTACCGGGTGCGGGAGGCGGGCAGCGGCTGGGAGGCGCTGGAGACTGCGGCCGCGGTGAAGCCCGACCTGGTGATCCTCGACCTGATGCTCCCCGATCTCGACGGCCTCGAGGTCTGCCGCTGCCTCCGGAACGAGGGGGATGTCCTGATCCTGCTCCTTACTGCAAGGGATGAGGTATCCGACCGGGTGCGGGGGCTGGACAGCGGGGCGGACGATTATCTCGTCAAGCCCTTTGCGCTGGAGGAGCTGCTCGCCAGGGTGCGGGCGCTTTTGCGGCGCCGTTTTCCCGAAGCGGAAAGGGTTCTGCGCTTTGCCGATCTCAGCCTCGACCCGGCCACGCGGGAGGTGCGGCGGGGGGAAAGGCTGCTGGACCTCACAAACAAGGAGTATGAACTCCTGCATCTTTTTCTTTCAAACCCGCGCCGGGTGCTGACGAAGGACGAAATCATGGAGCGCGTCTGGGGCTACGATTACAGCGGGGAATCCAACGTCCTGGAGGTTTACGTCGGCTACCTCCGGAATAAGCTGGAAAGCGGTGGGGAAAAGCGCCTTCTCCACACGGTGCGCGGGGTCGGCTACGTTCTCAAAGACTGAAAGGGAGGGAAACCCTTGCTTTCCTTGAGGTCGCGTCTCACCCTCTACTACACCTGTGTGCTGGCGCTGATCCTCTTTTTGTTCGGGCTGGTTCTCTACGGCGGCCTGAACCATTACCTGGCCCGGCAAACGGATGCCGTGCTTGTGGGGAAGGCGCAGGAGGTTGTGAAGTCTTTCAGGGGCCCCCGCGGCCCTTTCCGCCGCTGGATCGTGCTCCCCAATGTCAACGTCTTTTCCAGCCCCGGGCTTTACCTCCAGGTTGTCGATTTGCAGGGAGTGGTGCTTGCCAAATCCCAAAACCTGGGCCTCCAGTTTCTCCCCTGTGATGAGGAGACTCTGGGGCTTGCCGCAAAAGGAGATCCCTTCTTTCAAACGGTGGACGCGGATGGGGAGAAGCTCCGGATGTATAATTTTCCCCTGCAGATCCAGGGGGAGCCGGTGGGAGTCCTCCAGGTGGGAAGCTCCCTCCAGCCGCAGGCCGCGATCCTGTCCCGCCTCGCCAGGTTTCTCTTCTTCGCCAGCGTTTTTGCCGTGGGCTTTGCCTCAGCCGGGGGGTTCTTTCTGGCGCGCCTCGCCCTTGCGCCCGTCGACCACCTGACCGAAGTTGCGGCGGCGATCAGTAGAACCCGGGATTTGGAGCAGCGTGTTGACTACAAGGGGCCGCCGGACGAGATCGGGAGGCTCGCGGCAACCTTTAACAAGATGCTGGAGAGGATCGCCAAAGCGCACCGCTCCCTGGAGGAGGCCTATGTCGCCCAGCGCCGCTTTGTGGCCGATGTATCCCATGAGCTGCGCACACCCCTGACAACAATCCGGGGGAATCTGGAACTCCTCCAGCGGCTGGATGACGGCGGGGCCCAGGAGAAAAGGGAAATCCTGGCCGATGTCGTGGGCGAGGTGGAGCGGATGGTGCGGCTGGTTCAGAACCTCCTCACCCTGGCCCGCGCCGAGGCGGGCCGCCAGATCGAAAAAGAACGCGTGGATTTAGGGGCGCTTGTGCAGGAGGTGGCCCGCCAGGCGCCTCTTCTGGGGGAGGCCCACTTTCTCGCAGAAAAGCTGGATCTCCTTCAGGGTGCGCAGGTGCTGGGAAATGCAGACTATCTAAAACAGCTGCTCCTCATCCTGCTGGACAATGCCTTTAAATACACTCCGGCAGCCGGAGTTGTCGCCTTAAGCGGGCTCCGGGATGAGGGTTGGTGGGGAATCCAGGTGCGGGACACCGGACCCGGAATCCCGGCCGACGATTTGCCCCACATTTTCGACCGGTTTTACCGGGCCGGCGGCCTCCGCCGGAGCGGGGCAGGCCTGGGTCTTGCCATCGCCTCCTGGATTGCGAAGGAGCACGGGGGAAGGCTTGAGGTTGCAAGCGAAGTGGGGAAGGGAAGCGCCTTCACCTTCTGGATCCCGGCTGCTTAAAAGCTTCGGACCCCGTCTTCTTTCTTAGAAATTTCTTAACTTTTTCTCAGGTTTTTTTCAGGAAGCCCGGTTAAAATACAGGTTGGAATCCGGAGTGAAAGGGGGTGGATTGCACCTTGAAGCGGAAGAAGTTGCTCGTGCTGGCTCTGGCCGCCGCGATTCTGGGAGGAGCTTTTGCGGGAACCGCCCTTGCGGAAACCAGCGCTCCGACTTCCCTGGGGAAGGCCTTCCTGGACAACCTGGCGGCTGCGCTGGGGATTGACCGGGCGCAGCTGGATCAGGCGTTGCAGAAGGCGGCGGGTCAGACGGTCGATCAGGCGGTGGAGCAGGGCCAGCTTACTCCGGAGCAGGGCAGCAGGATCCGCGCCCGCCTCGAGCAGGGATTTCCTTTTGGCGGGAGGCTCTGGGGAGGGCGCCGGGCAGGCGGCGGCCTCTGCTTTGCCGCTGCGGCAGATGCGCTGGGCCTGCAGCCGCAGGAGTTAAGGGCGGCCCTGCAGGAAGGAAAAACCCTGGAGGAACTTGCGGCGGCAAAGGGCTTGACGCCTGAGCAGCTCCGGGAGCAGGTCCTGTCCAACATCAAGAAAGAGCTGGATCAAATGGTTGCCGACAAAAAGCTCACGCAGGACCAGGCCGACCAGATCCTGCAGCGGGCAGAAGAGCGGGTGAAGTCGGACAGCTGGCTCCAGAATTGCTGCCGTTTCCCCGGCTTCCGGGGCGGCTGGGGCGCCAGGGGAAACTCCTTCCTGACTCCCGGCCAGACCGGATAAAATCAGGACTTTTCCCAGCACCCAGGCAACCCCTCCAGATGGAGGGGTTGCC
>JABLXW010000005.1 GCA_013177945.1 Bacillota bacterium | reverse complement strand
GCGGAAGCCAGGATAGCCCGGTAACAGCTCTGCTTGCTAAAGGTGAGGGTTGTTATGTATCATTTTTATAGCACCTCCGGATCCTTGTAGGAGAGGGTCAGGTGTGGTGTATAAAAAGTTCTTTTTTCAAAAAATTAATTATAGGGAGAACGATTGAGGCAGGAGAAAAGATGGGTCTCGTACCGAGTACGATTGCGAGCAACGACCTGGTTTCCGTGGAGCAGGAGCTGGTGGATATTTACCGGCGCGCCTATTCTTCCATGCCCTTTTACGCTTACACGAAGCAGGTGGAGATTGAGCACTACCTCCACTGGTTGAAGAGGAGGGCGCGCGAGGGGTTTTTGGTTGCCCACGTCGGGCCGCGCCCTGTCGGCTTCATTGCTGTTGACGACAGCTGGCACACCTGGTACGGGGAAGAGGTGGGGGAGATCCACGAATTCGTTGTGGATCCTGCTTTTCAGGGCCGGGGCATCGGCAAGCAGCTTCTCCGTGCAGGGATTGAATTTCTAAGAGAGCATGGGGCCCGGAGGATCGAGTTGTGGGTGGGGGAAAAAAACGAAAAGGCGCAGGGCTTCTACCGCCGGGAGGGCTTTTGGGAAGAGGGGAAGTGGGGAAAATGGATCCGGATGCTGAAGGACCTGGCGCGGGAAGGAGCGTAAAAAAACCGGTTCCGGACGGGAACCGGTTTGGGCTTTTTCTCTGAAATGTCTGCAGGCGCTAAAGATAGCTCCGGAAGAGGGCTGCCAGGATGTGAGCAGCCGCCCTTACCTCTTCTAAGTCGACATGCTCAAAAGGTGTGTGGGAAACGGCGAGGCTCCCGGGGCCGAAGACAACTGCCGGGGCGCCGGCTGCCGCAAAGTTCTCCGCATCGCTCCAGCTCCGGAAGCCGCCAAGCCGCGGCGCTCTTCCCAGGACGGCGCGGGCCTCCCTCTCCAGCTTTTTGATTACAGGCAGGTCTGCCGGAACCTCAAAGGGGGGTGAAAGGTCGAGAAATTCGTAAGCGGCCCCCCGGGCACTCAAAAAAGAGGCCAGCTCCTCCTTTATGTCCTGAATTTCCTGGCCAGGCAGGACGCGGAAATCCAGGTTTAGTTCGCAGAATTGGGGAACCACAAGCTCGGCTGTTCCCCCGCTGATCTTCTGGATGTTAAAGTTGTTTTTTCCGAGCAGAGGGTGCTCTGCCCGGAGAAAGGGAAGCTCCCTGACGTCGGCCAGGAGTTCGGAGGCCTGCTGAATTGCGTTTCTCCCCGTCTCCATTTCACTTCCGTGGGCCGGGTAGCCGGTCAGCTTGATGGAAACGGTGATCGATCCTGCCTGGGCGGGGCAGATGGCGAGCCCGGTGGGCTCCACGGCGATTACCTCAGCCGGGCGGAAAAATGCTGCTGCCGCGGCAGAACCGATTGCCGTTTGTTCTTCGTCAACGGTAAAAACCACCGTAACCGGCCAGTTGGAGAGATCCCTGCCCGTTTCTTTCAGGAGCTCCAGGGCTGCAATCAGGGAGGCGATTCCCCCCTTGGCATCGGCGCTTCCCCGTCCGAAAATGCGCCTTCCCTCGACCCGCGTCAGGCAGGGGCAGCCCTCGATGACGACCGGGACGGTGTCGACGTGGGCGTCAAGGAGGAGCGCGGGTTCCGGAAGCGGGTTGAGAACGAGGTTGCTGCGTCCGGGCGCCGCCTCCTGGCGCATCTGAGGCAGGCCCAGCTTCTCGAGCCGTTTTTCCAGATACTGCAGGAGCGGCTCTTCAGCCCCGCTCTCGCTGGGAATCTCGATCAGCTGCAGAAGTGTTTCCTGCAATTCCAGGAGATCGATTTTATCCCTGACGAGCCTTTCCACGGCGACTCCCTCCTTTAACCGTCTTTTAAATTAAGCCATCCCTTTTATTCCTTGCCGCGGAGTCTGCGGATCCGCTCTTCGACCTGCGCCAGTTCTTCCTCCAGCGACCTTTTGCACTCTTCCAGGTGCCTTTTGTATTCCTCCAGCATTTCGACCTCCTCCTCCACGCTCGGGAAGGAGCCGAACCTTCCCCAGAAGGGGGGCGCACCCCAGGCAAAGCCGAACCCAAAGGGGCCGCCGAACTTCCACCAGAAGCCTTTACCGGGCATCAAAATCCCTCCCATCAAAAGTCGATTTCCTGAAAATCGGCTCCCCGCCTGCCGGGGGAAAGCGGTAGTCTCCAAACTGGATCTCCCGGATCTTTTCGCCCGCCGGAAGAGGGGAGAGAATTTTGATTTTCTCACCTGCGAAATCCACACCTCTCACGATCCCCAGGGACCGCGCCCTTCCCAGTTCGTCGATGAGGGCCACCAGGACCCCCTCGAAGTAAGATGGGTGGTACTGGAAAATGCGGCTCCGCCCCAGGCCCAGGGAGGTGCGCAGCCAGAGCAGCTCATCTTCGCTCAACCGGTCCCCTGCGACCACGAAGCTCCGCTCGGGGGAGCACTCCATCCAGAGGATTCTTTTTTCAAGGGAGCGGGCGATGTTCTCCCTCCATTCTTTCGCGAGCGGCTGTCCGGTGCCAAGGATGCTCCGGGAAAATGCGACCTCGCGCAAGGAAAACTCGTGTTCGAGGCTTCCCTCAAAGTACCGGCGCCATTTTTCCTCGCGGTTCCGGGCGCGCGCCTCGAAGGTTTTGCGCCGGACCTCAGGCGCCACCCGCAGCCTGAAAACCAGGCTCCTCCGCTCCCAAAGCCGGACCAGGCCTTCAAGCTCTCTCCTGCGTTGAAAGAAAACGACGGCCTCCGGCTCTAAGATGTCCAGCTTGTACTCTTTGAGCGTCCTGCCCAGCCTTCCCTGCACCAGGCCGGTTGTGTCGACGACGATCCTGTCGGGGCTCCCGCTTTTCCGGGCCAGCTCCACCATCTTTTTGGCGCCCACCACGCAAGGGAGGAGGTGCCCCTGCGGGCTGACCGCTCCCACGAAGTAAAAGGAGGCCATGGCCACATCTGAGAGCTCCTCGATGGGGCGCTCCGGAAAGCCGAGGCTGACGGTCCCGGGGGGGCCGATGCTCGACTGTCCGATGTCGGCATCAACCACCGCACAGGAGAGGCCCGCCTTCAATATTTCGTTTACCAGGTAGGCGGCGAAGGTCGTCTTTCCGCTGTCAACTTCTCCTACCAGGACGACCAGGCGGCCTCTTTTCAGGATTTCCGGGGCGCTTTCCTGCCATTCCCGGGGGCAGCTCCCTTCTTTCATGGTCTCTTCCCCTTGCGGATTTGTGGCCTGGTTCCACATTTCATTTTACAATACGCGCAGGGGTTGATCTAGAGTTCGCGGTCATGCTTTGACTTAAACCAAAAGGGATTTAAGTCGCGCGCGGTGAAGTCTTAACTGGATCCATCCGGCTGCGGCTCTCCCTTTTTCAGGGGAGCCTGCCTAAAAGGAGGTTTGACTGGAGATGAAGGTGATGGTGATCTATCATAAGGACTTCGGAGAGTACGGGCACCCGGTTTTGAAGGAGCGGGTGGCCCCTTCTTTTGAAAGTTTAAGGGATCTGGTTCTCGAAAACCGGATCCAGGTGGCCACTCCTGTTCTGACTCCCGAGGTCCATGCCCTGATCGAACAGATTCACACTCCCGAGCACATCGCGGAGGTGAAAGAAGCAGGGTTCTACTACGTTGCGGCCCTTTCCTGCGCCGGGGTCGTTCAAGGGGCTGCGGCGCTGGCGGAGGGGGAAGCGGAGGCGGCCTTTGCCTACGTGGGGGCCGCAGGCCACCACGCCGGCCGCAGCCATTTCTGGGGCTTCTGTTATTTAAACGATGTTGCGGCTGCAGTTCTTCACCTCAGAAAAAAATACGGGCTGAAAAGGTTTCTCGTCCTCGACGTCGACCCCCACTTCGGGGACGGCACGCGCGACCTTTTGGGAAAGGACCCCGAGGTAATTCACCTGAACTTTTACGCCGGCTGGGACAGCAGAGCCGACGAGGTTTACCACAACTACGACTTCGGCCTGAGGGCGGCCGATGACGAGGCTTTTCTCAGGGCCCTGGACGAGGCCTTCAGCCGGTCCTACGAGTTCGATTTTATGTTCGTGATCTTCGGGCATGACTCCCATTTCAAAGACTACGGAGGGTTTCGCCTCACCGACGCCGCCTACCCGGCTTTTGCCGCAAAGGTCAAGCAATTTGCGGCGGGGAAGCCTCTGCTTTTCGTTTTAAGCGGTGGCTCCCGCGCCGATGTGGCAAAGGCTGCCATCCGCAGCATTTTGCTTGTTCTGCTGAATTCTCAGGCCGGCTGAAAAGCTCCCGGCGCTTCAGGATCAAGAAGCGGAGAGCCGCAGCCCAGGCAGTTTCTGGCGCATTTTTTGTTCCAAGAGGGACCGCCCCGGAAGCGTGGGGACCCTTGACTTTGGGCGCGGTGCAATCCTTCAGGCGAAGCGGGTAAGGAGACCCGGGATGGCCCGGATAAAACTCCGGCTTGTTCCAGAAGAAAAACCGTTGGCCGGCCGCCGCGCGTTCCGTGCCCCCCCATTTTTTGCTCGCGCAGGCGCAGCATCGTGTTCAGATTTCTGCGGCGATGGTCCCGCCGGACTTTTCTTCGGAAAGTTTCTTTCCTGTTTTTACAAGCAGGCAACTTTGTGGTATAATAAAATTGCTTGTAAAAACACCCATTGGTATCTCTCTATCTGGCTCTTCGGTTCTTTCGCGGCACCTTCCCGAATGACCCAGCTGCTTTTTGTAAAGTTTTTGTAAAGGTTATATAAAAATTCGGACTGAGAATTGTAAATAAAATAGAATGAGGGTTTACGCTTTCAATTTGGGGAACTGGTGTTCTGGAGGCTGGTTCCAGGTTGCCTGAAGCTAAACAAGCGAGGAGGTAGGGACTGGTGAAAGTGGCAATGCTGCACTGGGCTTTTCCCCCTGTAATTGGAGGCGTAGAAACTCATCTCGTCCTGTTGGGGCCGGAACTGGTCAAGAGGGGCTGGCAGGTGGACCTGCTGACAGGCACCTGCGGGGGAAAGAGAGAGGAATTTTACTGGGAGGGAATGCGCGTCCGGCGCACCCCCCTGATGGACCTGAACTCCCTCTCCCCTGCTTCCATTCAGGCGCGGCGCCAGGAAATTGCAGAGGAGATCACCTCTTTTCTTGAGCAAAGCAGTCCGGATCTGATCCATGCCCACAACATGCACTATTTTTCTCCGGTTCACGCCCAAATCCTGGGAGAATTTAAGGTTCACGCCGGGGTGCCCCTCCTCCTGACCGCCCATAATGTTTGGGAGGACAGGCTCTGGGAGGAGATGCTCTGGTGCGCCGGCCAGTGGGATGGGATCATCGCCGTCAGCTCCTACATCAAAAAGGAACTGGCGGCCTCCGGGTATCCCGAAGACCGGATCACGGTGGTCCACCACGGGATCGATCTGAACCGGTTTCCGCCGGCGGATTCCGAAGCCCAGGAACGGGCGCGGGAAAAATTCCCGCAGCTGAAGGGAAAGCGGGTGATCTTTCATCCGGCCCGGATGAGCTTTGCCAAGGGCTCTCACCTTGCCGTCCAGGCGCTGAAAGAGGTGAAGAAGGCTTTCCCCGAGGTCCTGCTCGTGCTTGCCGGGACGGAGCAGACTGTTGACTGGGACCGGGTGCGGGATCGGGAAGTGGCGCAGATCATGGCCCTTGTGGAAAAACTGGAGCTTGCCGGGCATGTTTTTGTCCGCTTCTTTTCCTGGGAAGAGATGCCTGCCATGTATCAGGCAGCCGATGTCTGCATTTATCCCTCCTGCTTCGAGGAGCCTTTTGGAATCGCCCTTTTGGAAGCGATGGCTTCAGGGCGCCCGGTTGTTGCCAGCAAGGCGGGAGGGATGCCGGAAATCATTGAGGACGGGAAAAGCGGGCTCCTGATCGAAAAAGGAAGCCACCGGGAGCTTGCGGAGAGGCTGATCGCTCTCCTGGAGGATCAGAAGCTGGCCCGGACCCTGGTGGAGAACGGGCTGGAGAGGGTCCGGACTGCCTTCACCCGGGAAATCATGGTCGAACGGACGCGGGCCGTTTACGAGCAGGCAGCGGCAGGGAGGATCAGTCTGGCCGAGACCGCTGCAACTAAAAATCACTGAGAGAGGAGACGCGAAGTCCCTTGTCGATCTGCCCTCTTTATCCGCTGGACATCTGGCGGATTTCACCCCAGGAGATTCAGCCCGTCACCGAGGTCCTGAAGGAAGGTGAGGTTTTTCTCGTTTCCCTGCCAAGCGGGGAAATCACCCGGGAGAACCGCGCCGGCCTGGGCCTCTACTACATGGATACCAGATTCTTGAGCTGTCTCGAGGTTTACCTGGCGGGTACGAAGCCTGTTTTCCTCTCCGGCATCACCCGGGGAAGCCACTTTTCCCAGATCGAGACGACGAACAGCGAGATTAAAACTCCGGAGGGGGCGGTGATTCCCCTGCAGACGCTCCACCTCAGGACCCTCCGGGTTTTGAAGCACAGCCTGTACCAGCGCATGCGCTTTGTAAGCTTCGCGCCCTGCCCCGTTTCGATCCGCGTGCGCTTCGTCTTCTGTGCCGACTTTGCCGATATCTTTGAGGTCAGGGGGGCGCGCCGGGCGGCGCGGGGCAGCTATGACCCCTTAACGATCCGGCCCGATGGCTTCCTTTTTTCCTACCTGGGCAGAGACCAGATCCGGCGCTCCACTCTTGTTGCTTTTTCTCCCGCGCCGGCTCAAATCTGGTCTGAGGAGGGCCACGGGATCGCCGAGTTTGAGCTGAACCTCCCTCCCCAGAAAAAGCGCTACATTTTTCTCCAGGTGACCCCTTTTATCGAGCGGCCCGGGGAAAAGGCGCAGGCGCCCGGGGTTTTCGGCTACTGGCCGGGCAGCCCGCGGGAGCTGGACAACATCGAGATCGCCTTCCCCAGGGCCGCCTATGAACTGGAGAAGAGCTATGCGGAGTGGCGCCGGGAGTGCACCTCCTTCACATCGGACAACGGCCATTTCAACCAGATGGTCAGCCGGGCCGTAACCGACCTGCGGGCCTTGATGACAGATTACGCCGGAATGGGGCGGATTGTGGATGCAGGCATCCCCTGGTACGCCACTCCTTTTGGGCGGGATGCCCTGATCACCTCCTGGGAAACTCTGATTCTCAATCCCGAGATCGCGAAGGACTCCCTCCGCTTTCTGGCCGGCTACCAGGGGCAGAAAATCGATTCCTGGCGGGAGGAGAGGCCGGGAAAGATTTTTCACGAAATCAGGCGCGGCGAAATGGCGTGCGCCGAAGAAGTTCCCCACACCCCTTACTACGGCTCGGTTGACGCCACCCTCTGGTTCGTTATTCTTCTCGCCGAAGTGTACTACTGGACGGGGGATCAGGAGTTTTTAGAGGAAATGGCCGGCCCCCTGTACAAGTGTCTGGACTGGTACCGGAAGTACGGCGATCTCGACGGGGACGGTTATGTCGAGTACCTGAGGGAGTCGGAGCACGGGCTCACAAACCAGGGGTGGAAGGACTCCTGGGATGGAGTGGTGGACAAGGACGGGAGCATTCCCCGGGGGCCGCTCGCCCTGGTGGAGGTCCAGGCTTACCTCTACCTTGCGCTCCGGTATGCTGCCGATCTGATGTTCGTCCTGGGTGACTACAGAGAAGGGGCGAAGCTGCACCAGGAGGCCTCCCGGGTGCGGGACAATTTCCTGCGGGATTTCTGGCTGCAGGATGAGGGGTTTCTTGCCTTTTGCCTGGATTACAGGAAGCGCCCCTTGAAAACGATTGTCTCAAATGCGGGGCAGTGCCTTTTCACCGGAATCCTCCCGGCGCCCCAGGCAGAGCAGGTGGCCCACCGCCTGTTCGCCCCAGACCTCTATTCAGGCTGGGGGATCAGAACGATGAGCGCGGCCGAAAAGGCTTACAACCCCATGAGCTACCACAACGGCTCTGTCTGGCCCCACGACAATGCCATAATTGCGCAGGGCCTGCGCCGCTACGGGCAGTTTGCGCTCCTCGATCAGCTTCTCACCGACGTTTTCGAAGCGGCCCTGTTTTTCCCGTACTACCGGCTTCCGGAGCTTTTCTGCGGCTTTGCCCGGCGCGAGGTGGGAGGGCCGGTCCGCTACCCCACCTCCTGTGATCCTCAGGCCTGGGCGGTGGGAAGCATCTTTCTGTTCCTGCGGGCGATGCTGGGTTTAAGCTGCCGGGAAAAAGAGGTCCGGGTGGGGAAGCCCTTTCTCCCGAAGTGGTTGAACGAGCTTTACGTTCAGAATCTTGCGGTGGGGTCGGGGCGCGTCGACCTGGAATTTGCCCGAAGCCGTGGGAAGACCTTTTGCAATGTGATCAGGTGCGAGGGTGATATCAAGGTTACCATCCAGCCTTAAAAATTTAATTGCCCGGTCCGGGGCAGAAAAGACGGAAGGAGGAGTGGTGATGGAAAGGGAGCTGAAGAGCCTGGAATGGCTGAAAGGCACAAGAGTTGTGCTGGTTTCCAACCGTGCCTCGGTCGTCTTGCAGGAGACATCCCAGGGCCTCAAAGGGGAAAGAGCTTCGGGCGGCCTGGTGTCCGCTCTGGAGCCCCTTGCGGCCGCCGCGCAGGGTGTCTGGGTTGCCTGGGGAGGGCGCTCCGGACGGGATTTTCCCGGAGCAAGAATTGGTGTTCCTCCGGGTCACCCCCGTTATACTTTACGGGAAGTCATTCTGACTCCGGAAGAGGTTGAAGGTTACTACCATGTCTTCGCAAACAGGGTTCTCTGGCCTTTATGCCATTACTTTTTGGAGAAATGCAGCTACAGCCCGGAGGCCTGGGTCTGCTACCGGAATGTCAACGAAAAGTTTGCCGAAATCGCCTGTGAGGAGGCTGCAGCAGGAGGGCTCATCTGGGTGCACGATTACCACCTGGCCCTCGTCCCCGGATTTATCCGGAAAAGAAACGCACGCGCCAGGATCGGATTCTTCTGGCATATTCCCTTCCCCCATCCCGATTTCTTCTGCATCCTTCCCCAGGCAGAGGAGATTCTCGCCGGGCTTCTGGGGAGCGACCTGCTCGGTTTTCACGTTCCGAGGTACTGCCGCAACTTTCTGGACGCGGTGGAGCTGGTCCTGGGGGCGCGGGTTGACCGGGAGAGGGGCGCCGTCTACTGGGAGGGGCGCAGGGTTCTCGTCCGGAGCCTCCCTGTTGGTGTTGATTATGAGGCTTTTGCGGGGATCGCCCGGAGGCCTGAAGTGCGGACCCGGGCGCGCCAGCTTAAGGAGCTGCTCGGCACCGAATACCTGGCCCTGGGTGTCGACCGCCTGGATTACACCAAGGGGATCAAGGAGAGGCTGCTGGGGATCGAGCTTTTCTTCGAGGAGCATCCCTCCTACTGCGGCCGCCTGACCTATGTCCAGATTGCCGTGCCCACCCGTTCCGGTGTTGCGGAATACCGGAGCCTCCGGCGCGAGGTGGAGGAAATTGTGGGCCGGGTGAACGGGCGGTTTGGAAAACCGGGCTGGACGCCGGTTGTTTACCTTTACCGGGCCTTCGCGCGCCCCGAACTGGTTGCCTACTACCTGGCCGCAGATCTTCTTCTCGTTACACCCCTCCGGGACGGGCTGAACCTCGTTGCCAAGGAATATGTGGCAAGCCGGGCAGGGAGCGGGGTCCTCATCTTGAGCCCCTTTGCAGGAGCGGCCGAGGAGCTTGCGGCTGCGCTTCTGGTCAATCCTTACCATCCGGAGGAGATCAGCGACTGCATTAAGTACGCGCTGGAGATGCCTGAGGCGGAGAAGGCGGAGCGGATGGAGGCTCTTTACAGCGTTGTTGCCCGCCACGATGTTTTATGGTGGATCGACAGCTTCCTCACTCTCTGGAGAACCGGAGGCGCGGAGCCGGTCCTGAAGGTGTTCCGGGGCAGGCAGGGGAGCGGGTTCCGGTTCCCGCTGAAGACCGCCGGTGCCAGAGAGCGGGGACAGGAGGCGAAGGCCGCTCTGGGTGCTTTTTGGAGCGGCGAAGCAAAGGAGAAGGAAAGTTTTTAAGATGATGCTAAACCCGGCGCAGGCTCGCGCCCGGCTGCGGAAATTGATCCGGGGGGAGGAGCGCGTTTTCCTCTTTTTAGACTACGATGGGACGCTCGTTCCTTTGGCTGCGACCCCGGGCGAGGCCCGGCCTTCCGGCCCCCTGCTGGATCTCCTCGCCAGGCTCTGCACCTGCCCCGGGCTGCGCGTCGCTGTGGTCAGCGGGCGGGGGATCGCCGATCTGGAAAAGCTCCTGCCGGTGCGCGGTCTTTACCTGGCAGGGGTGCACGGGCTGGTGATCAGGTACCCCGACGGAGAGGAGGTCTGGCGGGAGGACCGGGCGGGAGACGCGAAGAAGCGGGTAGAAGAACTGGCCAGAAAACTGGAGCCGCTTCTGGAAGGAAAAAAGGGTTTTCTCCTCGAAAATAAAAGTGCCGCGTTAGCCCTGCACTACCGTCTGGCCTCCCCCCGGGAGGCGGTGGAGGTGGTGCGCCGGATTTGCGAAGAGGCCCGGCCGCTGCTTCGTGAGGCAGGGTTTGTTTTGAGAACCGGAAAAAAGGTGGTGGAGTTTTGTCCTGCCCGGGCAAACAAGGGGGAGGGTGTGGATTTTTTGCTTTCCGGCTGGCGGGGGGCCTTTCCCGTTTACCTGGGAGACGATGAAACCGATGAAGACGCATTTCGTGCTGTTGCGGAAAAAGGAGCCGGCGTTCTCGTCTCCGGGCGCCCGCGGGAGACTGCGGCGCGGTACCGGCTGGCCGGCCCCGGCGATGTTGCCCTTTTTCTTGCGGAAGTGCTGCAGGATCGGAGCCCGGATGGTTGAAAGGTGGCTTGAAGCCGCCCGGAGACGCAGGAATTTTCGCAGTTCTCCAGCGTATAATCTCATGAAGAATCTCTAGAGAGCAGGGGTAGGATGGGGCGTACCTTTCGGTTGGAGGATTATGAAGTTTATCTGGACCCGGGCGCGCGGGCGGCTTTGCGGAGCTGCCGGGAGCGGCTTCGGGGGGTTTTGATCCAGCACATCAATTCCACGGCCCTTGGAGGGGGGGTTGCCGAGATTCTGAGCAGCCTCGTCCCCCTTATGAGGGCGGCGGGGCTTGCCTGCACGTGGTCGGTCCTCCAGGGAGAGGAGGATTTCTTCCGCGCCACAAAGACCTTTCACAACGCTCTCCACGGGCAGAAGGTGGAGCTGACGCCTGCCCTTGTCAGGGCTTATCTCAATGGGATTCAGGCGAACCTCGATCTGGTGGACCTGAACGCCGATTTCGTTGTCGTTCACGATCTCCAGCCCCTGGGTCTGGTGGCGCGGCGGGCAGATTCCCGCGCCTGCTGGATCTGGTACTGCCATATCGACCCCACCAGGGCGGAGCGGCGGGTCTGGCGGTTTCTCCGGGACTACGTCGAGCAGTTCGACCTTGCGGTCTTTCATCTGCCGGAATATCTCCGTGCCGACCTCCGCGTTCCCCAGCACACCATGCCGCCGGGGATCGATCCCTTGAGCGAGAAGAACAGGGAGTTGAGCCCCCATGAGCAGGAAGAGGTTCTGGCGCGGCTGGGGATCACCCTGGACCGCCCGGTTGTCTTGCAGGTGTCCCGCTTCGACCGTTTAAAGGATCCCCTGGGAGTGATCGCGGCTTTCCGGGCCGCCCGTTGCGGCCTCGCCGCCCAGCTGGTGCTGGCAGGGGGGAGCGCGGCGGACGACCCCGAGGCCGCCGGGGTCCTGGCCGAGGTCCGGGAAGCCGCCTCCGGTGACCCCGAGATCAGGGTGCTTCCCCTGGATCCGGAGAGCAATTTGGAAATCAACGCCCTCCAGCGCACTGCCGCCGTGGTGGTGCAGAAGTCGCTCAGGGAGGGTTTCGGGCTTACCGTAACGGAGGCGCTCTGGAAGGCGCGCCCTGTGGTGGGGAGCGCCGTAGGCGGAATTCGGTACCAGATTCAGCACGGACGCACCGGGCTGCTGGTCCGCAGCGTTGCCGAGGCTGCCGCGGCGATCCGGAAGCTCTTGGAGAACCAGGCTTTCGCACGACGGCTGGGAGAATCCGGCAGGGAACGGGTGAGAGAGCATTTTCTTTTGCCGGTTTACCTTCTGAACTGGTTGAAACTGCTCTGGGCTTTGAAAACACGAGAGGAAACCTCTTGCCAGGAGTGGAGAAACTAAAGGGGTGAAGGACTGTGAAAAAGAGTGGTAGGGTCAGGAAGGCGATCATACCTGCTGCAGGCTGGGGGACCCGCTTTCTTCCCGCAACCAAGGCCCAGCCGAAGGAAATGATTCCTGTTGTGGACAAGCCGGCGATCCAGTACATCGTTGAGGAAGCGGTCGCCTCGGGAATTGAGGATATTATCATTGTGACGGGGAAAAATAAGCGCGCCATTGAAGATCACTTTGACCGCGCCCTGGAGCTGGAAGCTGTTCTCAGCGAAAAAGGGGAGGAGGAGCTGCTCCGGCTGGTGAGGGATATTTCCAACCTGGCGGATATCCACTACGTGCGCCAGAAAGAGGCGCGCGGCCTTGGCCATGCGGTCTACTGCGCCCGGAAGTTTGTGGGGAAGGAGCCCTTTGCGGTCTTGCTGGGAGATGACCTGATCGACGGGGAAGTCCCCTGTCTCCGCCAGCTGCTTGACGTTTACGAGGAGCTTCACTGTTCGGTGCTGGCCGTGCAAAAGGTGGCGCGCGCGGAGGTAAAGAGGTATGGTATAATAAAGCCGGCGGCCGATACTGCTTCGTCACGGCTCATTAAGGTTGAGGATCTCGTGGAGAAGCCGGCACCCGAGGAGGCCCCCTCCCAGTATGCGGTGATCGGGCGCTACATCATCACCCCGGAAATTTTTGAGATTCTCAAGACCATTCCCCCGGGAGCCGGGGGGGAAATTCAGCTGACCGATGCCCTCAGGGAACTGGTAAAAATACAGCCGGTTTATGGTTACCTCTTTCGCGGGGTAAGATATGACGTGGGGGATAAGCTCGGGTTCCTGCAGGCAACGGTGAAGCTGGCTTTAACGCATCCGGAACTGGCTTCGGGTTTTCGCCGCTTTCTCGTGGAGGTGGTGAACGATGCCTCCCAGGGAGCCATGGAGGAAGTGGCAAGCTCTAAAATTTAAACTTTAAAAGGAGTGAAAAAGATGCGGGAGAAGGTGGAGGCCGTCCTCAGCAAGATCCGCCCCTACCTCCAGCGGGATGGCGGGGATGTCGAGCTTGTGGATGTGGACGACCAGGGTGTGGTCAAGGTCCGCCTGAAGGGTGCGTGCGGGGGCTGAGGGATGGCGATTGTCACCCTGAAGCAGGGGATTGAGCGGTCGCTCAAGCAGGAAATCCCGGAAGTCACCCAGGTTGTTGCCGTGCGCTGAAAAGCCCTGATGATTTCACCTGAGATGGAGAGGGCCGCAAGTGAAAAAGGCCCTCTCTTTTTATTTTTTGGGGGACCCGGACGGCTCTCGGGCCAGGTGCCTGGCGAAGTTTCGTACTCGTGGTCGCCGGCCTCCTTGAGGTGGTTCTGGAAAAACAAAAGCCGCCCGGAAAAGCGGCCTGCAAAGCACTACGGCCTGATCCTGCTTTTCCCTTTCGCCTTCTGGGTTTCCCGGCTGCTCTCATCCGGTTGCGGTTCCTGGCCCGCAACGCTCAGGTAAAGCTCCAGGCTCTCCTTCACCTTCCCGGCAACCAGCTGCACAAAAGGCACCATGTTTCCCTCCAGAGACGCCGCCTCCAGCGCCTCCAGGTACCTTTCCCGGTCCTGTTTCCTGATCACTGCCGGCGGATACCCGTCCCGCATCAGCGAGAAGTTCATCAGCAATCTCGCCGTGCGGCCGTTGCCGTCGACGAACGGGTGCACCCAGACCAGCCGCCAGTGCAGCCAGGCCGCCCGTTCTACCGGGTGCTCGCTTTCCATGGTGCTGTAAGTCTCAACCATTTCCCGGACGAGGGCGGGCACATCGCTTCCGGGCGGAGGCACGTGCCGGCTGCCCGCTATGCGCACCGCGCCGCGCCGGTATGCTCCAGCTTCTTCGGGGCAAGTGGACTTCAACACCAAACGGTGAACTTCCCGGATCAGACCTTCGCTCAAAGGCAGCCGGTCTTTCACCACGTTTTCCAGCCGCTCCACCGCGTCCCGGTGGTCGACGACTTCCAGGTGCTCCCGCAGGGTCTTTCCGCCGACCGTCAGGCCGTCGAGCAGCACCAGCCGCGTTTCTCGCAGGTCAAGCGTGTTGCCTTCAAGCGCCGTCGAGTGGTGCGTCCACTCCACCAGAAAGTACTCCCGCAACCGGGAAGCCTCGGCCGGCGACAACGGCCGGAAGCTACCGAGCTTTTCTTTCAGGAGAGAGATTTCGGTCAACATCTGTTGCAGGTTTACGCTCATTTTTTACCTCCCGCAGCCGGAACGCCCCGGCATCTGGTGAGAATTCGCACCTGTTGCCTGTCAATGGCCACCTGTCAACATCTTGCAGCCCTTCCTACAGTTTACCACACTGGCTCACTACCGCACAACACCAGGAGTTGCAAAGGTGAACCGGCGCGAACTGAAACCCGGTTGTTGAAAGACTCGACCTTCAAAAAAACCTCGCGGCAGATCCGGAGGTCCTTCTGATGGACGCACCCTTCGGCGCCCTGGACGCCCAGACCAGGGCTTTGATGCAGGAGTTGCTGGTGGGGATCTGGGAGGAGACGAAAAAAACGATTATTTTCGTGACCCACGACGTGGAAGAAGGGATTTTTCTCGGAGACACCCTTTATGTGATGACGGCCCGCCCCGGCCGCTTCAAGGCAAGGGTTCCCATTCCCCTCCGGCACCCCCGCTCATACGAGGTGAGATCGAGCAGGCTTTTTCTGGAGCTGAAGCAGGAGGTGCTGTCCCTGATCCCCGGGAGGAGAGCCTGCGCGCCCTGGAGATGCGGGAGCTTAAGGAGTAGGTTTTTTCCGGGAAGAGGGCTCCACCTCTCCGTACATCGTCCGGAGGATGAGAATGTCCACCCTCCGGTTCAGCTGGCGGTGGGCTTCGGAGTCGTTGGGGTAGCGCGGCCGGTACTCCCCGTACCCGGTGGCGGAGAGGCGGGCGGGGGGAATCTGGCTGGCGGCGATCAGCTCCCGGACCACGTTGGTGGCCCGCGCCGAGGAAAGCTCCCAGTTGGAGGGGAACTGGGGGGTGTTGATGGGGAGGTTGTCGGTGTGCCCCTCCACCCTGATGTAGTTGGGCAGGTCCTTCAAGATTGCCCCCACCTGGGCGATAATCCTGCGGGCTTCAGGGGTCAGGGTGGCCGAACCCCGGGGGAAGAGCACCGTTTCCTGGAAACTCACTACGAGCCCCCGTTCCTCCTCGCGGATCGTCACCAGGTTGGCGAGGTTTTGTTTTTCAAGATAAGCCTCCAGTTCTCTTTGAACATTGGCCATCTGGCTGGCCTCTTCCCCTTCACCCGGCATAAAGGACGGGCCTCCCTCCCGGAAAATTCCGGTCGGTTCCCCCTTGAGGGCGACGTTTAAAGCCGCGGCGAGGGCGCGGAACTTCTGCATATTGATGCTGCTCATCACGTACATGAGGATGAAGAAGATCATGAGAAGGGTGATCATGTCGGCGTAGGTTAAAAGCCAGCGCTCCATGCTCGGCCCCTTTTCACCGCCGCTGTTTTCCTGGCTGCGGCGCCGCATCTACTCCCTCCTCTCCTTTTCCTCTAAAGCCCGGCTCTTCTGGTCGAGGAAGACCCGGAGCTTCTCCCGGATGAAGGCCGGGTTCTCCCCGGCATGAATCGCAAGAATCCCCTCCAGTGCCAGCTCCCGGTAGAGCCTTTCCTTTTTGCTTTTATTTTTGAGCTTCGCCGCGATGGGAAGCCAGATCAGATTTGCGGTGCTGACCCCGTAGAGGGTGGCGATGAAGGCCACCGCAATGGCGGGGCCCAGGTCCTCGGGCCTTTCCATGTTGCCCAGGACGTGGACGAGCCCCATCACGGTTCCGATAATCCCCATTGTCGGTGCGTACCCCCCGGCAGCTTCAAAGATGGCAATCCCGTTCTGGTGGCGCTCCTCCATGCAGTAGATTTCCGTCTCCAGGAGATCCCGCAGCAGTGTGGCCTCGGTGCCGTCAATCACCAGCTGGAGCCCCAGCTTGATGAAGGGGTCTTTGATTTCGGGGAGGTACTGCTCGAGGCTGAGGAGCCCCTCCCGCCGGGCGTGGTCGGCGAGGCGCACCAGTTCCTGAATCAGATGGATAGAGTTGTAGCGGCGTTCCTGAAAGGCTGTTTTTAAAAGGGCGGGGATTGTTTTTAGTTCCTCCAGGGAAAAAGAAAGAACCGTGGCCCCGATTGTTCCCCCCACCACGATCAGCGCCGCCGTGTGGGAGAACAGGGAGCCAATGGTTCCTCCTTCGAGGACAAAAGCCAGAATCAGCGCTGCAAAGCCGATTGCCAGTCCCGTCCAGGTTGTGATATCCATTTACGGTTCCTCCGGCAAGAATAGCTCACTGTTCCCATTTCTTGTTCGACGGCATCTTATATTTTCCTGCTTCCGGATGCCGGGGGATGTGAAGATTTAATGTGAAGATTTAATTTAAGCGAACCACTTCGACCGGTGCTTCTCGATGTAATGCTCTGTCAGGTAGTTGAGGGGCTTCCGAGCCAGCGCAAACTTCTCGGCCAGGAGGGAAAGGACCTCGGCCAGCCCCTGCTCCCGGGCTTCTTCATAAGTGGACGCCAGGTCGTAATACCGCCTTCCCTCCACTTCGTATTCGTGGAGCGTCCGCTGCCTTTGCCCCGCCAGGCGCGCCGGAATTTCTTCCCCTGCAAAGCCCTGGGTGCGGCAGGATTCCGGGAAGATTCCCGAGATGAAAAGGGCGATATCTGCCAGGCGCTTGTAGAATGGGAAGCGGAAGGGAAGCTCCACCATTCCGGCAAGCTCTAAAACGTCGTCAAAATCGAGATCGCTGAAGTGGCGCTGGTAGGTCATCCCCCGCGCCTTGAAAACAACGGTGGCGCACTCAACCCGCGTGAAGGAAGCCAGCATGCGCGCCAGATACTCGCGCACATCTCTGTTCTGCAGAAGCTGGGTGGCATCCCGGGCGTCGAAAACAGGGATTCGTTCCCTCCGGCTGACGATTTCCATGGTGTAGGTCTGCTTCTCCATTTCTCGTTTTGCCTGGCGGAGCAGGATGCTGAAGAGGAGAAAGGGAGAGATTTTTAAAAAAATATCCTGGTCCTCCTGGACCCGCATAAACAGCTTCTCGTCGTCCAGCATGATGTCAATAAAATCGGGCTTATCTTTCAAGAGGGCGCAGAGGTAGTCATAGTCGCGCCGTTTTGTTACAACTGTCGTGACAATAAAGTAAAGGTCCGCCTCCGATAAATCTCTGAGATAGGCCATTGCCACGCTCACATGTTCCACCTCCCTGAAGGTTTTCTACCAGACCAGGCCGGATAAACGTGACGGGAGACTGCTGACGGAGTTGTCTTCAAAAATCGCCTTGCTCTTTCCTGATTCTAGTGTAGCATGATTCAGTCCATTCCTACAATGGGATTTCCACCCAGCTTACCTGCTGGCCTTTCTGTTCCTCCGGCTCCCTTTTGCTTGACAAAATTCAGGAATTGCCGTATATAAGTGTCTGTGGGAAGGAATTACGTTCATCCAGGAGAGGTGGTTGATGTGCCGACTTACGAGTACGAATGCAGTGAATGCGGCCGCTTTCAATATTCCCAGCGGATCACCGAACCCGCGCTGGAAGCCTGCCCGACCTGCGGAAAACCCGTCCGGAGGTTGATCTCCCGCAACGTGGGGATTATTTTCAAGGGCCCGGGCTTTTACTGCACCGATTACCGGAGCAAGGAGGAAAAGCGCAGGTTCAAAGAAGAAGAAACCGGAAAAGAGGCCGGGAAAGAGACCGGGAAAGAGCCGGCCCCGGCAAAAACAAAATCCTCTTCGGGTTGAACTGTTTCAGGGTGTTGACCGGAGCGGCTTCGTTCCGGATTAAAGTGCTTTTGCAAAGTGCTTGAAGGAGAGCCCGTCAAGGGCTTGTTTTTCGGGGATCTTTTTCAGGGGGCGGAACTGCTTCTGGGTTTTACGAGGCGGCCCCCTGTTTCGTTCAGCAACGGCGGTGGACGGAGACTGCCTCTGGATTGCAGCCGGAACTGTTGAAAGGAAGCCAGAATCATGTTATAGTATTGCTGAACAGCGGGGTGTGGCGCAGCTTGGCAGCGCGCTTGGTTTGGGACCAAGAGGCCGGGGGTTCAAATCCCCCCACCCCGACCATTTTGCCCGGGTTTTTCAAAGCAGTTTGGCCGGGGAAGAGGTTGCCGGAACCTTTTTCTTGTGTTAAAATATCACTGCAGAGGTATCCGAGCGGGTGTAGCTCAGTGGTAGAGCCCTGGCCTTCCAAGCCAGTTGCGTGGGTTCGATTCCCATCACCCGCTCCATTTTTCAGGTCCCGGTAGCTCAGCTGGATAGAGCAACGGACTTCTAATCCGTTGGTCGGGGGTTCGAATCCCTCCCGGGACGCCAGAAGAATTCAAGGGCTCCGGGTTTTACTCCGGAGCCTGTTTGCCTGTTTTGGTGCCCAATTGGTGCCAGTTTTTTTTCTTCCCCTACTCAAATCGGGCATCATAGAGGGCATGAATTTTTTCGATACTTCGTTTTCAATTCGAACCTCAATTTTTGTCACTGCATTTTTTAAATCTTGGATATCATCTCTTACGCTGGCCATATCTTTTTTCAGGCCGGTTATATCATCTCCTTTCAAAGGCGAGGAGCCCTTCGGCGTTCAGATCGTCGGCTGGGGCTTCTTCAATGCGGCCTCTTAATGTGTTTGTTATGATAAGCCTCATCTCCTTTACTCCCCGGGAATGAAGCCAGTCCAGCCTGTTTTCTCCCAAAATAGCTGTTCGACAGCCAGTAACCGAAACTCCCGCCGCGTTTGTTTCTTGCTGGAGCTCATGAGTTGCTGGAAAAAGAATGAGGCAGGAATCAGCCATAATGCGGCGAAGAAAGAGAACAACCAAAGAACAAAGGGACAGGAGTTCCTCCGGGACTGGGCAGCAATGTCGCTTGACCTGATCGAACAAGCTATGGGCAAGATCATCTTGGGTCGCGATTCTTGATGAAGTCATTAGGGAATTCGGGGCACTGCTCACACCCAGCACTACATGATTAACGTGATTAACGGATTAATTAAGAGAGATTTTATACTCCTGCATCCAATTCGTGCTCTTGAGCATTTTTAGAATAAGGTGGTTGGTTATGCCGAAGAAAAAAGTAAAGCAAAATGGGCAAGAAATTGACCAGTATGTTCACCCCGACAAGAAGAGAATCAACAACCCCCCAGTTGGTTTGGTCACCCCGGAAACAGATAAAGACGCTCCAAAAAGGAAGTACCAGTACGACCCCCATCTTGATCCTCAACTGGTCTGGGCCGGAAAAGCGGAGCGCTCCAGCTTTGGGGTTGACACGGTATCTCTCCATGTCCACGAGCGGATTGACCCGCTGACCATTATCAGCCACGTATGCAAGCCGAAATACCAGCAGGGAGGTTATCAGCAATTAAGCTTATTCGAAAAGCCGGAGAATTACCTGCCCTTGCGGGATGCCATTGATTTCTACAAGCACGAACAGGACTGGACAAACCGTTTAATTGCCGGGGATTCCTTACTGGTGATGAATTCTCTTCTGGAAAAAGAAGGCATGGCTGGTAAGGTTCAGATGGTTTACATCGACCCGCCTTATGGGATAAAGTACCGCTCTAACTTCCAGCCGTTTATAAATCAAACGGCCCTGAAGTCTAACGATAGTGATCAGGACTTAACTTGTGAACCAGAAATGTTAAAAGCGTTTCGCGATACTTGGGAATTAAGTATACATTCATATTTAACGTATCTTAGAGATAGGGTTTTGTTATCCAGGCAACTATTATCGAATGAAGGTAGTTTATTTATCCAGGTATCCGAAGAAAATGTTCATAGGGTCAGACTCGTACTTGATGAAATTTTTGGTGCAAATAATTTTGTGTCAATGATTACAATAAAAAAAGCTTCCGTAATGTTTGCGAAGAAGCTTCTTAATAGTGCCTGCTTTTATCTTTTATGGTATGCGAAGGATATTGCAAAAATAAAGTACCGGCAATTATATATCGAAAAAGATTATCAATGGTTTGCAGATAATGCTGGATCTCATCTATGGGCAGAAAACCCGGATACTGGGGAAGAAAAACGGCTTACGCCTAGTGAACGAAAGGATATTTATAAGTTTTTAAGAGAAAATCCGGGCTGGAAGTTATATGGAACTTGGAGTTTGAATGCCCCGGGTAGTGAGAAACAAAAGGGTTATGAATATAATGGCAAAATATATTATCCCCCAAAAGGCACTCAATGGAAAACATCATATCCGGATGGACTTGATGTACTCAAAAATAAAAATAGGCTACAGATTGAAGGGGATACCCTCCGCGTTAAGATTTACTATGAGGATTTTCCAATAATGCCAATCAACAATCTGTGGGATGGAATTGGAGCTGCTAGTGACAAAATTTTTGTTGTTCAAACTGCAAACGAAATAATTCAGCGTTGTATTCTCATGACCACCGATCCGGGCGACCTAGTGTTTGACCCAACTTGCGGTTCGGGAACAACTGCTTATGTGGCCGAACAATGGGGACGCCGCTGGATTACCTGCGATACTTCACGGGTGGCCATTGCTCTGGCCAAACAGCGACTTATGACGGCTACTTTTGATTATTACCAGCTTGCGAGACCAGAGGAAGGTGTGGGTAGCGGTTTTAAGTATAAGGTTGTTCCGCATATCACTCTTGGTTCCATCGTTAACAACGAACCGCCCACCGAAGAAGTTCTTTACGACCGGCCTCTTATTGATTCCAAAAAGAAGCGCGTTACCGGCCCCTTTACCGTGGAGGCTGTGCCTGCTCCGGTGGTGAAGTCCCTTGCTGAAGTGGAGCAGGAAATGGGCGCTGCCGATTCCTCAATTGCACGTTCTGGAGAAACCCTGCGCCAGCAGCAGTGGCGCGATGAATTGTTAAAAACCGGCATCCGGGGGAAAGGCGGCCAAAAAATAGAATTTTCCCGGCTCGAACCTCTTCCCGGCACCCGCTGGCTCCACGCCGACGGAGAAACCAAAGAGGACGCCCCTAAGCGCGTTGTGGTTTCCTTTGGCCCCGAATACGCTCCTTTAGAGCAGCGGCAGGTAGAACTGGCCGTTGAAGAAGCGCAGAAACTGGTTCCCAAACCGAAGCTCGTCGTTTTTGCGGCCTTTCAATTCGACCCGGAAGCGGCCAAAGATATTGATGAGCTTGTCTGGCCCGGCGTGGCCCTCCTTAAAGTCCAGATGAACGCCGACCTGCTTACGGAAGACCTGAAAAAGAAGAGGGCGAGCAACCAGTCTTTCTGGTTAATCGGCCAGCCGGACGTGATCCTGCGAAAAAACGAGGCTGGCAGGTACGTGGTGGAAGTCCTGGGGTTCGACTACTACAACACCCGGACGGGGGAAGTGGAATCCGGGGACACTTCAAAAATAGCCATGTGGATGCTGGATACCGACTATGACGGCCGCAGCCTTTTCCCGGACCAGGTATTCTTCCCGCTGGCCGGGGAAAACGGCGGCTGGAGAAAGCTGGCAAAGGCCCTCAGGGCGCAAATTGACGAAGAGCTGATCGAGAAGTACCACGGCACGGTGTCTTTGCCATTTGAACCCGGGAAAAACAGGCGGGTGGCGGTGAAGATCATTGACGACCGGGGGATCGAATCCCTGCGCATTCTGGAGGTGGAATAGTGGCGGGAATCGACCGTTTGATCATCAACAGCCCGTATGAGAAGCCCTCCAGGTACTGGAGTTTCGACCGGGAAAAAAGGGAATTTGTGCTTAAAGAGGGGCGGCGGCCGGCCGGGTACGTGGTCGCTTCGGGTGCCCACAAGTCTTTTGACGATCCGGGCATTTTTATCGAGCTCCCCCTGGTGAACCAGATCCGGAAAAGAGTGGACGCCTGGCGTGAAGGCGGCTATCCGGGCGTAACCGGGATCACGAAAAAGCTGTTGGAGCACTGGCAGGACCCCGATGAGCGCCACTACCGCCGCTTTTTCTTCTGCCAGCTGGAAGCAATCGAAACCCTGATCTGGCTTGTCGAGGCCCCCGCCAGCGAGAAGGTAGGGGTCGAAATCCCTTCCGACGGCGGCGAGTTTCGCCGCTTCTGCTCCAAGCTGGCCACCGGTGCCGGGAAAACCATCGTTATGGCCATGCTCATCGCCTGGCAGGTTTTGAATAAGGTGACCTATCCAAAGGACGCCCGCTTCTCGAAAAACGTTTTGGTCGTCGCTCCGGGCCTTACTGTGAAAAAGAGGCTCCAGGTTTTGTATCCTTCGGCGAAAAACAACTATTACCGGGAATTTAACATCGTTCCCCCTTCCCTTTTTGATAAGTTGCGCCTGGGAAAGATTCTGGTCGTCAACTGGCACGTTTTTAAGCCGCCGGATGAAAATTCCGGCCCCAAAGTGGTCAAAAAAGGCCCGATAAGCGACGAAGCCTTTGTCCGAAAAGTTTTAGGAGACATGGCGGACGCCCACAATATCATTGTTGTCAACGACGAAGCCCACCACGCCTGGCGGGTACCGGCGGAGTCGAAAGTAAAAGGGGTCAAGAAAGAAGAAATCGAAGAGGCCACCATCTGGGTGGGTGGCCTCGACCGCATTCACCGGAAAAGGGGCATCCTTTATTGTTTCGATTTTTCCGCCACGCCCTTTGCCCCTTCCGGGAAAAAGGCTTACGAGGAAGCTCTTTTTGGCTGGATTGTATCCGATTTCAGCTTAAACGACGCCATCGAATCCGGCCTGGTTAAAACCCCGCGCGTGGTCGTCAGGGACGACGGAAAGTTGACTAAAGATTACAAGTCACGTTTTTACCACATTTACATGGACGAAGAGGTAAAGGATAACCTCAACAGTAAAGCGAAACCAGAAGAACCGCTGCCCGATCTGGTTCTTAACGCCTATTATTTTCTGGGAAAGGACTGGCTGGAGACCCGTGACCTGTGGAAGAAAGCGGGCCTGCCGACTCCCCCGGTGATGATTACAGTCTGCAACAGGACTGAAACTGCTGCCCGCATCGAATACGCCTTCAACCACGGGAAGATCAAAATAGACGAATTAAAAGATCCGGAAAGGACCCTGCGCATAGATTCAAAAGTTTTGGAAGCAGCAGAAAGCAGAGTAAACGGGGAGGATTTTGAAACGAAGGAAGAGCCAGACGAAGCGAAGCCTGCAACAAAAAAATTAAGCAAAGCGGACCAGGCCGAGATGCTCCGGCAGATGGTGGACACCGTGGGGCAGGCAGGGCAGCCGGGCGAAAAAATACAAAACGTCATCGCTGTTGCCATGCTCTCCGAAGGATGGGACGCCAAAACGGTCACCCACATCATGGGTCTGCGCGCTTTTTCCAGCCAGCTCCTCTGCGAGCAGGTGGTGGGCCGGGGCCTGCGGCGGACCTCTTACGAAGTAAACCCTGAAACGGGCCTTTTTGAACCGGAATACGTGAACATTTTTGGAGTGCCGTTTACCTTTCTCCCTCACGAAGGAGGTGACGGCACGCCCCCGCCACCGCCGCAGCCGAAAATACCCATCGAGCCCGTCCCGGAAAAGAAGCAGTACGAGATACGCTGGCCGAACATTATCCGCATAGACCACGTTTATAAACCTGCTCTCAAGCTGGATTGGGATAAAGTCAAGTCCCTTGAGCTGCGCCCGGAGGAAACCCCCATGCTGGCCGAGCTTGCCCCGGTTTTAAACGGCAAGCCCGACGTAACGAAGATAACCCAGATCGATTTGGAAGTGTTGGGCAAAAAGTACCGGATGCAAAGACTCATCTTCGAGACCAGCGCGGATATCTATAACCAGATGAAGCCAGACTGGAAGGGCAACCGGGAGTACCTTTTGTTTCAGGTGATCAAGCTGGTGGAAAAGTTTATCACTTCCGACAAGTTAGTTATCCCTTCTTTGTTCTCTCAGAATGAACTGCGCAAAAGAATCCTGATTACCCTGAACATGAGCAAGATTGTTCAGCATGTTTTTGAGGCCATCCGGTTTGAAAATACCCTTTCCGTAACGCCTGTGTTTGATACCGAACAACCGATCCGGTCTACCGGAGATATGATGACCTGGTACACCAGCAAACCGACGGAAATCACCAAAAAATCGCATATTAACCGGGTGGTGTTTGACAGCACCTGGGAGGCCAGCGAAGCCTTTGAACTGGAAAGAAACGAAAATGTGGAAGCGTGGGTAAAAAACGACCACCTCGGTTTTGAAATCCTATACATTTACAAAGGCGTTGTCCGCAAATACAGGCCGGATTACCTGATCCGGCTGAAAAACGGCAAAATGCTGGTGCTGGAGGTGAAGGGTCAGGACGACCAGCAGAGCCGGACGAAGCGGGAGTTTTTAAACGAATGGGTAAAGGCGGTAAATACCCACGGAGGATTTGGCGAATGGTGTGCTGATGTATCGTATGGCGTAGGGGATGTAAAGAAGATAATAAATCAATATGCCAGTGTTTAGGGCCGGAGGGAGCAACGCTCTCGGCGGGCCGCGGCCTGCAGTACGAGAAGCTTCGAGTTCAGGAGAAAGGAGGGAGCGGCATCTTTCCCAGGCGTAAACGCTGGGGTTTCCGATGCCGCGTGATTAAATGAGCGGAGCGGATATCCACCGTCGCCTGGTCACGGCGGCACAGCGGGTGGAAGAGAAACGAAAGCTGCTGCGCAGGCTTGAGCATACCCGGCAGATGGTAGCGGTCGAAAGGGAACGATCCGCCAATCTGAAGAAGCGATTGGCGTCCGAAGAAAGGGACCTTAAGCGGCTGGACGGGCTGTCGTTGGTAAACCTGTTTCACACCGTACTCGGCGACAAGGAAAATGCCAGGCAAAAGGAGCGGCAAGAATACCTGGCCGCCAGGCTCAGCTACGATGAATCCTGTGATACCCTGAAGGCCCTGGAGGCCGGCTGAAGAACCTGGAGCTGGAAGTTGAAGCCCTCGGAGATCCGGAGCAGGAATATAAAGCCGCTTTGAAAGACAAGGAGAGAATTTTGCTCCAGTCCGGCGGGCCTGCCGCCCGGCGACTTTTTGAGCTGGACGAACAGGAGGGGCGCCTGATCGCCGCTCTGAAAGAACTGAGAGAGGCGATCCAGGCCGGAGAAAAGACCGCGGAGGCCCTGGGGGATGTGGAGAATAGCCTGAGCAGCGCCCGCAACTGGGGAACATGGGACCTCCTGGGGGGCGGCCTGCTGGCTACTGCGGTAAAGCATTCCCGCATCAACGACGCCCGAAGGGACGTCCACCGCGCCCAGCAACTGCTGCGCCTGTTTGAGCGAGAGCTGGCCGACGTCCAGGATGAGATAAAGATCGAGATCGGTGGGCTCGCCACCTTTGCGGACTTTTTCTTCGATGGACTGATCGTCGACTGGGTGGTGCAGTCAAGGATACACAGATCGCTGGAAAGCACCAGGCAACAGAGGGCAAGGGTGCAGGATGTTGTAGCCCGACTGCGGCAGATGCTGGAGGAAGCCCAAAGCAGCTTAAAGGAAATCTACGAGCAGAGAAGGCTGATAATAGAAAATGCGTGAGGCCCTGGTTTCTCCTGAATGGCGTATATTGTCCGCTCAAACAGCTCAAACAGAGCTCAAACATCAAACATAGGCATCAAACATAGGGACGGTTCTACTGTTTGCTCACTTCAGGCTTTATACCTCCAATAGTCCTTTGCGTTTATTCCACTCACCTGAAAGGGGAGAAACGGCCTGGCCTCACAAGGTCTGCACTTCAACTGCGCCTGCTCTCGACCTTACCCTCTGTTTGTCTTGTTTTAGGGCTGGAGCCTCCCGAAAAAGGGGTCATGAGGATACCGCACTGCAAGCCGTGGGAGGGTTTTTGGCCGGGGGATAGGTTTCTGCACCTTGTTGCAGGGGGCATTAATCGGGCTGCCTTCCCTTGCCGTTTACTGGCTGGCTTTCGATAGGGGCCGGTCACTGCCGGGGGCACGCACCATAGTTCGGCGTAAAAATACTGCAATGAATAACTTGTATAAGCTGCGAAAGAGGTTATTTGTTTGTTCACTATTCTTGAGCTGATTGTCGAGGCTACGGTAAACTTCATAGCGAAATTGGGATACTGGGGTATTGGTATTGGGATGGCCATTGAAAGCGCCAATATTCCCCTTCCCAGCGAGGTAATCCTACCCTTCGGAGGATACCTAGTTAGCCAGTTAAAGCTCACGTTCTGGGGTGTGGTGCTGGCCGGAACAGTGGGGGGAACCTTGGGGTCCATTGCCTCATATGCCCTGGGAAGCTGGGGTGGCCTGCCGTTATTGCTGCGATACGGTCGTTACGTTCATATTACCAGGGCACGGCTGGAACAGGCGGCCCGCTGGTTTGACCGCTACGGCGAAAAGGCTGTCTTTTTTGCCCGCCTCCTGCCCGTGATCCGCACCTTTATCTCCTTGCCTGCCGGAATCGCTCGCATGAACTTTGGGCGCTTTGTGGTCTATACATTTCTAGGCTCACTGCCCTGGTCGGTCTTGTTAACCTACGTGGGGCTAAAGCTGGGGAAGAACTGGAGGGCGATAGAACCCCTCTTCCGGCAGTTCGACATTGTTATAATACTTGCCATTATCTGCCTGATAATCGTTTACTGGTGGTGCTGGCAGCGCAATGGCACGAAAACTCCTGACAAATAGATATCCTTTAGCCGGTTCGCCAGGAGGCGAAACTCCGCCGCCTTATCGAGGTAGTTGGGGTAGATGTCTCTCCCTGCCAGCACTTTGCGCGAAGTTTTCGAGGACGCCCATCACTGCCGTAATCGCTGCGTAATCCCTTCTCAAACCTTGCGGAACGGTTTCATAATGCTTTTCACTCTCTGAGATTTTAAATGTTGCGCAGCCATTCACTGCTTATTTTCCCTGCCAACCGGTTTTAATCCGAAGGAGAGAAAATATCCTCAAACAAGAGAACCGTCCCCTTGTTTGCTTGTTTGCCCAGTGAGAAGGGAACTCCAGGAGCTTCAGAGGCAGTCGTGCGAAAGGCCGGGCATCTCTCCCGCTTCGGAGCTTAAGCTCCTTGAGGCCTGGGAAACCCCGGAGGATTTTGCTGCCGGCCGGATCACGGAGTGTTTGAAAATCGACGTTGCCTGCGGCGTCAGCCTGCTGGTTCCCAAAGAGCTACAGGAAAAGCACCTCAAGACCGTTCTCCACATTGTCAGATACGCCAGAAAACTTCTGCTTGACGGCGGAGGCTGAAACCCCGGCACGGAGCTGGAGCCGCAGGATCCGCCTGGGGGAAAGACCTACCTTTTCGTGATCGATATTTCCGGCTCCATGATGGGGATAAAGCTCGAGCAGGCCAAAAGCGCCCTCCAGCTTTGCCTGAGAAACCTTGTTGCCGGGGACAGCTTCAACATCATTGCCTTCAACCACGCCTGCACCCGTTTTTCAAAAAAAGCCGTCCCCTTCAGCCAGCAGAGCCTTGACCGGGCCGGCCGCTGGATTGAGAGTCTTCAGGCTTCGGGTGGAATGGAAATCCTGGAGCCCCTGGCCTCCTGCCTGGAGGGCGGTGGAGGTTCCGAAGACTGCATCATTCTCCTCTTCACAGACGGCCGGGTGGGCAACGAACGGGAGGTATTGGATTTCGCCGAACGGCACCTCAAAAAAGGCAGGATCTTTACCTTTGGAATCGACACCGCAGTGAACAGCTATTTCCTCAATGAGCTTGCCCGGGTGGGCAGGGGAAGAGCGGAATTCGTCTATCCCGGCGAGCGGATCGACGAAAAGGTTTTGAGGCAGTTTTCCCGGATCGTGTCACCTTTTGTCGAGGATGCGCAAATTGAATGGGGGTGGCAACAGGGTGAAAGACCATTTTCCCGCAGGATTGGCATCATCTACGACATGGAGCCCCTCCACGTTTTTGCCCGGGTGAAAGGTGAACCCGGGGGAAACGTAGTACTCAGGGGCAGGATTAGCAGGATTAAAGGAAAAGACGGGGATACGGTATTTGAGAGCCGGATTGACCTGAACACCCTCCCCCGCTGCAGCGATGCGGATTTGCTGGAAAAAGCCTGGGCGCACCGGATAATCCGGGAACTGGAACAGGAACTGGACTGCATGTCCGGCAGGAACAGGAAAAAAATTGAAGCGGAAATCGAGAGGCTCTCCCTCGAGCACGGCATCATTTCCTCCCTTACCTCCTTCGTGGCCGTTGAGGAAAGGCTGGAAAAGGCCACGGGCCTGCCTGTAACACGCCCGATTCCGGTATCACCACCCAGGGGCTGGAAGATGTCTGGATTCTCTTTCACGTGGTTGAGCGATGGCGCAGTGTTTTTTAGAATGGCAGAATTCTCAGGAGCGCCTTATGAATCAAGAGTATTTGAAGACGCAGTGTTTTCTGGGATGGCAGACTCATCGGTGAGCCTTTTCGATGCAAGCATTCCCTGTTTTTCCATTCCTCCCCGGGGGGTTTGGGGCGAGCAGGAAGCTCCGGACGGGCCGGGCGTTGCAGGCCTGCTCAGGATGCTTGCCCGGACGCAGATGGCCGACGGGGTTTTCGCCGACGGCGAGGCCCAGGATCTGAACCAGAAGCTGGAAACCACCGCTCTCAGCCTCCTGGCGTTTTTGCTCAGCAATGAAGATGTCGGCATTTACCTGAACCAGCTCAGGAAGTCTCTTCGCTTCATCCTGGAAGTTTTGGGAGACGGAAAAGTGCGCTTTGACCTGGAGAGGGAAGCTGATGCCAGGCTCTGCCTGCTCCTCTTCCTGGCTCTGAAGCAATCTCTGCTCCGGGGGGTCGTGAAGAGAAAAGAGAGAGGCGCGGTGCAGGGGTTGCTCGGGCGGCTAGAGGAGGCGCTGCAGACTGCCGCCCGGGCTTCCGGGAAGAGATCAGACAGGCGGCAGAGGGAGCGGAACACCTTGAACAGCCCGAGAGCGCAGCAGCCCTCCTGGATTTTCTGGGGATCTCCAGCAGCCTGCCGGATGCCGGAGATTGGGAAAACGTTTCCCCGTCTGTGCTTGCCCGCCACGCCCTCTTAGCCATTTATAAAAACCTGTAACCAGTAAGCACCTGAAATTCAGGCAAGAAGGTCCTCGAAGAACTTACCGGGCTGGGGTACCAGTCGACGGGGTTGTACGCGTGCTGAAGCAGGTAGGGGTGTTCATCATCCTGCTTCCTTAAAGTCAGATCCTCATAGCATCAATTTCCAGCTCGCCTGTAATCTATTTATTATTGTGGAAGATTTTAAGAAAGCGTGTTGCGGCCGGCGTCAAATACCTTTGTTTCTTCTTATTATCCTCCTGATGTGGGCTGTTTCCATCTGCAGGACATCGAGCTTGGCTTCAATGCGGTCGAGGGTATTTATGATCCTGCTGT